>JABGRQ010000082.1:15387-26401 GCA_018648225.1 Chloroflexota bacterium | reverse complement strand
TGGAAAAATCAACCATGCTCTGTTTTTTTCATCTTGACATACGCCAACCGTTACAGTTCTATTATTTCAAACCCCATGAGAATCCCCAATTCTCAAAAACCTGAGTATTCTTTGTACTGGTAAAATATAGCTTCGATTTTGACCGATATATAACAGGTCTTGCGCAGTTTGCAAAAAAAATAATTCCATTGTCGGATTTCTTTCATGCAGTCTTATATGACCAAATAACTGCATTTTTTTATTCTGGCTTCATTGAAAGGCAGACTTTATATTTATGCGTGTTCTTATGCTGATCTATGAATTCCCGCCTGTAGGCGGGGGTGGGGGACGTGTGGCCGAAGATATTTGTCGTGGCATGGTCAGACGCGGCCACGAACTTTTTATTTTAACATCGCATTACAAAGGTCTGCCGCGCCACGAAACGCTTGACGCTATGACCATCCAGCGAGTCCCGGTAGGACGGCAGGTACCCTTCAAGGCACATTTTCTTGATATGCTTGGTTATATCCTGATGGGTTTTTTCCCCGCCCTGAAGGCAATTCGACGTTGGAAACCCGATGTAATGCACGTACATTTTGCCGTCCCCAGCGGAGCGTTAGCCTTACCGCTCTCGCTGCTAACCGGTGTGCCCTATGTGTTAACGGCCCATCTGGGCGATGTGCCCGGCGGCGTACCCGACAAAACCGAGCGTTGGTTCCGCTGGATATTTCCGCTCACCCCGCCAATCTGGAAGCGGGCGGCGCGCGTCTTTGGGGTCAGCGAGTTTACGCGCCAACTGGCAAAAGAAAGTTATGGCATTGAAGCGCAGGTGATTCCCAACGGCGTTGATCTAGAATTACTCGATCCCGGCAAGATTGCCATCAATCAACCGCCGCGCATTCTCTTTGCAGGGCGCTTTGTCACGCAGAAGAATCCGGTGCAGGTGGTGCGTGCCCTATCTGAGCTGCGCCATCTCTCGTGGAACTGCGTGATGGTTGGCGATGGCCCGCTACGCGCCGCCGTGGAAACCGAAATCGAGCGCCAGCAGCTTGGCGAGCGCTTCACCCTTACCGGCTGGATCACCCCCGAAGAAGTCATCGAATGGTTTCGCCAGGGTGATATTCTCTTTATGCCCTCCCTCTCCGAGGGGCTGCCCGTGGTGGGGGTACAAGCTCTGGCGATGGGACTGGCAATTGTCGCCAGCCGGGTCGGTGGATTCATTGATCTGGTTGAGCCGGGGCGCAACGGTTTCTTGCTCGACGATCACAGCGAACAATCCGGTATTGCATCACTGGATGAATTACTCTCCGAGCCGGAGAAATTGCTGGCGTTTCGCCAGAATAGCCGCCAACATGCCCGAAAATTTGACATTACCCAAATTGTTAAAGACTATGAAGACGAACTTATGCAAATAATTTCAAATTCGCCCCCCTCTCCCAACGGGAGAGGGCAGGGGTGAGGGTAAACAATGGGAACTGAATCCACTTCATCTCACGTCGGAACTTCCACTTCACCATTGGTGGTGCTGGGTTGGGACGCGGCTACCTGGGATTTGCTCACCCCCTGGGTTGAACAGGGCAAACTCCCCCATCTGGCAAGCCTGATGCAAAATGGCAGTTACGGCGCCATCCGCTCCACCTCCCTGCCTGTCAGCCCGGCGGCCTGGAGCACAATTATCACGGGTAAAAATCCGGGCAAACACGGCGTTTTCGACTGGTTCGCCCGCAAACCGGACAGCTACGACGTGGAGTATGTACACACTGGGCAAATCAAGGCCCGACCGGTATGGGAATATTTCAATCAGGGTGGACAACGGATTGGCGTGTTCAATTTGCCCATGCTCTACCCGGCTGTCCCATTGGAAGGTTTTATGCTTTCAGGCTTGGCCGCGCCGGACGCCGCCGCCGAGGGTTTTGCCTACCCGCCGGAATTGCTCGACGAGTTGAGCGCCCGCCTGGGATCGCCGTACCGCCACGCCGAGGACGAAATTTATAAATATGGGCGCGAGGCTGCCTATTTGCAGTCTATACTGGATTTACTCGACCACCAGCGCCGCGCCCTGCGCTATCTCATCGAGCAGCATCCCTGTGATGCCTACCTGCTGGTCTTTATGCAAACCGACCACGCCCAACATAAATTCTGGCGCTATCTCGACCCCACCCAGGCCGGCTACGACGCGGCGCACGACCTCCCTTTTTCGGACGCCATCGAGCAGGTTTTTCGCGGCGTGGATGATTTTCTGGGCGAATTGTTGGCCTTGTTTGGCAGCAATGCCAATTTTATGGTGCTTTCCGACCACGGCGGCGGACCCGTACACGGCATTATGTATATCAACCGCTGGCTGCAAGAGATCGGTATGCTGCACCTGAAGCGCGATCTCTCGACCCGCCTGAAAATTGGTCTGGCAAAAACCGACCTGATCGGGCGCGCTTATCGTTTGGTGAGCAAGCTTGGCCTGGGCGGCATTGCCAATCTGGTTTCCAAACCGGCGCGCAACAAAGTGGTCAACTCGTTTATCGGTTTTGATAATATTGACTGGACGCGCACAAAAGCTTATGCGCGCGGCGCATTTGGGCAGATTTTTGTGAATGTGAAGGGACGCGAACCCCAGGGAATTATCTCGCCCGGTGCAGAGTATGCGGACGTGGTAACTGAGCTGATAGCCGCGTTGGAAGCTTTACCCCACCCGGAGAGCGGCGAGCGCAACGAGCCCCTCATCACGGATCTGCGTCGCCGCGAAGATTCTTATCAGGGCGATTATCTCGAACAGGCCGCCGATGTAATGTTCTCGATTCAGGGCTATTTATATCAATCATCGGTCAAGATGGGTTTCGATAACCCAGGCATTCTGGGTCAGTCGGAGTATGAAGATTCAGGCAGCCATCGCCCCGAGGGGATTGTAGTACTCTCCGGACCGGACATCCGCCGCGGAGCAACGCTCAAACAGGCCCAGGTCAGCGACATCCTGCCCACCATGCTGGCGTTGGCCGGTTTGCCCATCCCCGATGATTTGGATGGCCGCCCGCTGGAAGAAACCTTCACCGACGAGCAGCGCCAGCGCATCCAGGTTGTGCCTGCCAAAGAACTCAATCCCCCCACAGCGGCTTCCCCAGATTTAGCCGGGGCCGATCTGGCAACCGTGGAAGAGCGTCTGCGCGGCCTGGGATATTTGGGATAAACAATCGCTGGATCCCGGCTCTCCGAGCAGGTTGGCAAATGAAAACGAAATCATCCTCAAAATTATTAAAATATCTGCGCTGGGGCGGCACGCTGATTTCAACGAGCCTCTTCATCTGGCTGCTACTCGATCAGGATTGGGCGACGATGTGGCTGACGTTGCGTCAGGTGCGGATTTGGATTTTTCCGCTGGCATTTGGCTTGTATTTTCTGGGGGTGTTATTCAACGCTTTGCGTTGGTACATGCTCTTGCACGCCCAGCAAATTGAAATCAATTTTGCCGAAATTCTAAAAATCGTTCTGGTGGGTAATTTTGCTTCCAATTTTTTACCCTCCACGATTGGCGGCGATAGCGTGCGAATGCTAAGCGCGGCGCGCTTTGCGGGTTGGGGATTGAGTGTAGCTTCTGTGGTTATGGACCGCGTTCTGAATATGATCGTGATGCTGACCCTGATGCCGATCTCTCTGGGCGTTATGCAGGCCGCGGGTGCCTTGCAGGTCTGGCAGCCTGCCAGAGCGCTCGCGATGTCGGGCGTGGCGTTGCCCGCGCTTGTGGAGAAAATTCGCGGTTTGGCGCTGCGCTGGCTCAAGCAGGCTTATGAGGCGGTTATGGTTTGGCGCAATCGCCCCGGAACGGTGTTGCTGGCTTTTTTATCTTCCTGGGCCGCGCGTATGGTGGTTTTTTTCGGAGTATGGGTGCTGGGGGTAGAGTTGGGTATTACAGTCACATATTTGCAGGTCGTCGCCATCGGTACATTAACCTATGTACTCTCGCTGCTACCAATTTCAGTCAACGGATTGGGACTGCGTGAAGTCAGTATGTCGGCCATGTATATTTCACTTGGTGCCAGCATCGAGCAAGCCTCCACGCTTGTGGTGATCACGCGCTTCATCCTCATGCTGGAAACCCTGCCTGGTGCGTTATGGATTTCGGAAGCACTAACGCAGGTAAAAGCAAACACACACTGACAGGACTTACGCACTTTCGCAAAAGAAAGCCCGAAAATAGGGGTGTGTGGGGTGCTTCGCACCCCACACACCCCTATTTTCGGTATATTTTTCATCGTTTTATAAGTCCGATAATTAACAAAAGAACAGCTGACAAAAAACAGCAGCAATGGCAGCGCCATTATCAATCAAGTACACCAATCCAGCCGCCATCAATGCTGTCGCGGGGATAGTGACAATCCAGGCAACAATAATTTCTTTGGCGACTCCCCAGCGCACTTTGCTCAGGCGTTCAGCCGAGCCGACACCCATGATCGAGGAGCTGACCACCTGAGTTGTGCTAACTGGCCCACCAACCAAAGAAGCCCCAAGAATAACGAAAGCAGATGTTAGTTGGGCGCTAAAACCATGCACAGGGCGGATTTTATAAAATTTAGAGCCTAAGGTTTTGATGAGTTTCCAGCCGCCAAGCGCAGTGCCCAAAGCAATCGCCCCAGCGCTAACAGCGACAACCCAGAAGGGCACATGGAAGGTGGGCAGGATACCGGCGGTCACTAAGCCCAACGTAATGATCCCCATCGTTTTTTGAGCATCATTGGTGCCATGACTAAGCGCCAGGGCTATGGCTGTAATAATTTGAGAGCGTTTAAAGAACCAATTGATCTTTGGCGTTGCCCCACGAGCAAGAAAGAAAACCAGCTTCGTGACCAAATACCCCAACACCAAACCAATAATGGGCGATGTGAACAGCGCAATCAGGATTTTTTCCATGCCGCGTAACTCGATAGCATCAAAACCGGCGCCAATCCCAACTGCGCCAATCATCCCGCCGATCAAGGCGTGTGAAGAGCTACTGGGAATACCTAAGAACCAGGTTACTAAGTTCCAAATAATCGCGCTGGCTAGGGCCGCGACGAGAATATTAATAGTGATGGCATCCGCTTTAACGACTTCGTGGCCGATTGTGGTAGCCACTGCCACGCCAAAAATGAATGGCGCAACAAAATGAGCGATAGCCGTTACGCCTAATGCCACGCGCGGGCTAAACGCGCGTGAGGAAATCATCGTGGCAACAATATTGCTCGAATCGTGAATACCGTTTAAGAAATCAAAAATAACGGCTAAGACGATCATTATAATCAGGATCGTAGGCATATTCGGGTCTCCAGATTAAGTTGTCTTGACGACGATATCGGCGATCAAATTGGCGGCTTCATCACCTCGATCGGCAGCATTGCTCAGGTGGCGATAGACCTCGCGCATTTTGAGCATCTCGAAGATATGGTGGACATCCTCAGGCCCGCTGAATAAATCGGCTATGGCTTCCCGGTAAACAGCTTCAACGCGGTTCTCTAGCGCTTTGGCGCGCTGGGCGTGTTCAGCGGCCACACCGGGGTGATCTTCAAGCCGTTGGGTTGCCATATGGATTTCATAGGCGGCATCCCGCAAGAGTGTAGTCATGCGCTCCATAAAGCTTGTCGGCGTAACCGCGAGCACATCCATTTCTGTGACCGTACTGTAAGCATAATCAACGACATCATCAATCGCACGCGAGAGCGCAAAAATATCCTCCCTGTCAATCGGGGTAACGAATGTGCGGTTCAGTTCATTGATCAAAATACGGCGCACTTCATCGGCTTCTTTTTCAGTCAGCGTGAGCTGCCTGGCAAGCTCTGGGTCGTGGGATTTCATATAATCAATGAGCTGATTCAACCCCTGCAGCGTTAATTCGGCTTGCTGATTGATCAGGTGGATAAACCTGTTTTGCTTGGATTTGAACAATTTGAACATGGGTGCCTCCTGCCATGAATATTGGATTGGAGCCTATTTTTAACAGATTAAAACAAATCTTCATCATCCCTTCATGCCGGGGCATGGAGGCGTAACGTAATCTGAGTAGCACAATATCTTGTGCTATGAAATAGCATCTCCTGCGATGAGAACTTCTACAGATTGCGCTAATAGAGATTCACGCGCGTTCATGTCGAAGCCCTCATCCGTGATTAAACTATGGATTTTTTCAATTTTGGCTGCTTCATAATTGGAAACCGTTCCCCATTTGCTGTGGTCTGCGACAATATAAACCGGGCCGCGCGTGCGTCCCATCATGGTGCGCACAACTTCAGCTTCAGCGCTGGTCGGGAAAGTACACCCATATTTAAGGCTGATGCCGTCAACGCCAATAAAAGTTTTATCCGCATAGACCTTCCTGATGTTATCAACAGAAAAATATCCACCTACCGAAAGAGAAACTGGCTGATAGATGCCACCCAATAGAATTAATTCAAAGCCAATACTATCGATCTCCAGGGCAGCAAATAGATTATTGGTGATAACAGTAATATCGGCGCTTGGGCGGATATGACGAATAATTTCTGTCGTGGTCGTGCCACCATTGAGAAAAACAACATCGCCATCTTCGATTAGCGCGGCAGCAAACTGGCCTATCAGACCTTTCTCATGAGGGCTATCCCTCAACCTCTGTTGATATTCGGGTTCGCGTGATAATCGTTGACTGAGTACTGCACCGCCATGCGTGCGCTCAAGAAAGCCCGTGTCATCAAGTTTTTCGAGATCGCGGCGAATTGTAGCTTCTGAAGCATTTAACATTTTGCTTAAATCAGCAAGACGCGCCACTTTATGAGTTGTGAGATATTCTTGAATACGCTCACGTCGTTGAGCGGGGATAAGAGATTTGCGCATGAAATATAATCACTTGTTTGGATGATTAATTGACTAAAATGACAGAATTTGCGATGTAAGCGGTGGAATTGTAGCAGATTTTGAAACTATTTGCAAATTCCTTGTTTTGTCGATATAATTCCAAATGGCATTCGGTTTACAAATAATTGTTCAATTCGCCGAAATAAACCAGGTTTCTGGTATTCCGCGTGTATATTCCATCCACGCGAAGTCTTCAAAAACCAAAAAACATATTTTAAAGAAGTGAAGCTAAATTATGACACTGACGATAGAAAAAGCAATTGCTCGTATTCCACAATGGTCTAACGCTTCGGATATAAAGACATCCCCACTTACTGGCGGCATTACCAATGAAAATTTCCGCATAGAGGTAAATGGGGATGTTTTTGTTCTCCGCATCCCGGGAGTCGATACCGAATTATTGGGCATTGTTCGCCCAACGGAGTGCGCCGTTAGTCAGGCTGCCGGGGAAATTGGCATCGGCCCCGAAGTTTTTTATATCATCGAACCGGAGGGATATCTAGTTACAAGATTCATTGAGGGCCGCCAGCTTTTGCCCGATGAAATCGGTCAGCCCCAAAATATCAACCGCGTCGCCGATGCAATTCGCCGCGTCCATAACATGGCTCCAATTCTCGAAACATTCTCTCCATTCCGCGTAGTCGAAGATTCCACTGAAATTGCCCGCCGATTCAAGGTTCTCTTTCCCGATAATTTTGGTTGGCTGATTGAGCAAATGAACGCTGCCGAAACCGCGTTGTTAAAATCCCCTTTCACCCCCAAAATTTGCCACAATGATTTGCTCAACGCAAATTTTCTCGATGATGGTCAAATCCGTATTTTGGATTGGGAATACGCGGGAATGGGTGATCCTGCTTTTGATCTTGCAAATTTCTCCACCCATCACGAATTCACCAATGACCAAGATCGCTGGTTGCTGGAATGTTATTTTGGCGAAGTCACCGCAGAAAATTGGGCGCGGATTAAATTGCTAAAGGTTATTTCCGATTTCCGTGAAGCCATGTGGGCGATGGTACAAATTGGTATCTCAAAACTTGATTTCAACTTTCGCAATTATGCTGATACATTTTTTGCTCGTACTACGCAGGGGATGCAGAATGCGATGTGGCAACAGTGGCTAAAAGACGTTAGTTCTGATAGGAAAGCATATATGCCATAAATTTTCAAAAAAATACTATAAATCGAGCGAAGTCCTATTTTGAAGAACTCTCCATTGGTTACAGTGTAACGCAAAGCAGCACCCATGCCCTCACTGTAAAACCCAAAAATACGAATAACTATTATTAATAGGAGATCACCATGTCAATTGCAACTGCAAGGGAAATGATGCTAGAAGCAGCCGAAGGCAAATATGCCGTCGGAGCTTTCAATATCACGAACCTGATACAAATGGAAGCCGTTGTCGAGGCTGCCATCGAGAAGAAGGCCCCACTCATTATTCAAGCATCCGTCACACCTTCCCAATTTTTGGGGCAGGATGTGCTGGTGGCTATCTATCGAACGTTAGCCGAATCAGCCCCTATCCCAATCTGTTTGCACCTGGATCACAGTACCAGCGTGGAGTATTGCAAAAAATGTGCGGATGCAGGTTATACAAATATCATGATTGACGCATCCAAACAAGCCTATGATGAAAATATCCGCCAAACGAAGGAAGTTGTGGATTACTGCCACTCTCTTGGCGGTATCTCTGTTGAAGGGGAATTAGGTACGGTTTCAGGCGTGGAGGATCAGGTGAAGGTTGCAGAGGATGAGGCCGCTCTTTGTAATCCACAGCAAGCCATCGAGTTCGTCGAGCGCACCGGGGTAGATATTTTTGCTCCAGCGATCGGTACAGCGCATGGTGTTTACAAGACAAAAAATCCAAAAGTAGATTTTGAACGCCTGGGCCAGATCAATCAGATGCTCAATGGCAATGGCGTCAAAACACCATTGGTTGTGCATGGCGGTACAGGTTTGAGTAAAGAATACGCGATCAAACTTGTTGAAATGGGTGGCGCAAAATTCAATGTCTCTACCGAATTGAAACATGCTCTCATTGATACCACCTTTAACTACATTTCAGAGAACCGGGAACAATACAATCCCGGCAAGATTGATATTGCTGTCAAAGATGCCATTCGGCAAGCAGTAACAAAGTGGATTGATATTTTAGGAAGCGCAGGAAAGGCATAAAGGAGAAATAGCACGATGAAACCGATTCAAGATTACTTTGTTCCCTGGGTAAAAGGCATCCCCATGTATGTTTCGGCGCATATCGAATTGGCGTGGCGTCAGCCCGAACTACACCGCATGATGTCTAACGAAAACCCGAACCCTCCATCCAAGAAGGTGCAAGAGGCCATTCAAAAATATGGCGCTATGGCCAACCGCTACCCCGATCAGGGCCTGGTTGTACGCTCAAAGATTGCCGAAATCAACGGGCTGGATGGCCCCGGAAACGTGATGATTGGCAATGGATCGAGCGAAGTTTTCGATAACATTTTCCGGTGCTTCCTCCAGGTTGGCGAAGAGGTTATTCAACATACCCCGTGCTTCGGTATCTACAAGTTGCGCTGCAATATCCTCGGTGGCAAACTTGTCTCTGTCCCGATGATTTACGAGGACAAAGAACTAAAATTCGATGTAGACGCAATCCTGGCGGCAATTACCGAAAAAACCAAGATCATTGTCGTCGCCAATCCCAACAATCCCTCTGGCAATTTTATGGACGCAGAAGATTTTTCCAAAATTGCCGAGACGGGCATCCCCTTCATCGTAGATGAAGCCTACGTTGAGTTCGCCGGTCTCGAAAAATCGCAAGTCGGACTGATCAAAAAATACAAAAATGTACTCGTTACGCGCACACTCTCGAAAGCTTACGGGCTGGCTGGGATGCGCTTTGGATACGCATTGGGACACGAGGAAGTTATCGGGCAAATCTCGGCAGCATTGCTCCCGTGGAATGTGGGAACAATCCCTATGTGGGCTGCATTAGCCGCGCTGGAAGATATTGAAGGGCTGGCAGAACGTGTGGCATTCAACAACAGCGAAGTAGCCTATATTGAGAATGCACTCAGCGATATCCCCGGTTTTACGGTTTTCCATTCCGCAGCCAATTACATCCTTTTCGACGGATCAGGCACTGGAAAAGCAGGCGATGATTTGGTGGCCTTCGTGCAAGAAAAGGGCATTATCCTCCGTCCGCAATCTACCATGTACGGACAAAACGGCTGGTGGCGCCTGACTTTGGGCACCAAAGAAGAAAATCGCATGGCTGTTGAAGCCATTCGCGCTTTTTACGCTTAGTTTGCTGGCAATAAACCGGGGTGGTACTCCTTTCCACCCCGGTTTATCACAAAAAAGGAAAATTTCAATGGCAAAAATAAAAGCAGTTTTTTTTGATCAAGATGGTGTCATCATCGACACCGAACGTGACGGGCATCGGGTTGCCTTCAACCAAACCTTCAAAGATTTTGGCTACAATTTCGAGTGGGATGTGGACTATTACCACGAGCTGCTGCAAGTGGCGGGGGGCAAGGAACGCATGAAACACCATCTCACCACCAAAGGCTTTGGCGTTGAGATCAATGCGGGAGAAGTGGATGACCTCATTAAAAGAATGCATAAACATAAAACGGCCGCTTTTGTCAGCTTGATCGAAAGCGGGCAGTTGCCGCTGCGTCCAGGCGTAAAGCGCTTGATGAAAGAAATCAATGATGCAGGCTTACTGCTTGGAATTTGCACTACGTCGAATGAACGCGCCGCGCAGGCGGTTGTCAACGGAATGCTCAATGACATCAAATTTGAGTTTGTTCTGGCAGGCGACATCGTTAGCAAAAAGAAACCGGATCCGGCGATTTATAACCTGGCCCTTAAAAAATCTGGCTTGAAACCCGAAGAGTGTATAGTGATCGAGGATTCTCGCAACGGCGTATTGGCTGCCCATGCTGCGGGGTTGAATATCGTCGCAACAACCAATATCTACACAGCGACCGAGAATCTTTCAGATGCCAATATTATTGTCACCTGTCTCGGCGATGGGGATGGTGAAAAAGGCAAACTCAAGCAAGGTGGCGAAGGCATCAGCTACGACGGCGTGTTGCGGCTTGAGCAGTTGGTGAATTATTTCTCAGCATAGCCCCTAAATTGAGATTCAAGGATGACCCGAAAAAATCACGTTTCGTTTACACACTGTTAAACAAAC
>JABGRQ010000082.1:0-15287 GCA_018648225.1 Chloroflexota bacterium | reverse complement strand
CGTTTACACACTGTTAAACAAACACGGCAGATTGTTACTAAAGATATGCTACACTGTTCGAGTGAATTATGAGGATGTTGATGTTTGGCTTGCTCTATAAGTGTTCAGAGCAGGCCAAACGTCAGCACTGCATATTTCTAAAGAACCCGTAAAGAATTATCAGAAATGGCTAAAAAATAAGGTAAAATGAATTGGGTTATTTAAGGGGGAACGATTGTAACTTTTAATTTACAGCCGCTACATTACTTTACTGCGTACGACTGCAAGATTTTTCATTCGATTTTATAGTTAGGTTTAGCAATAAATCTAGGAGGTGGTTCTATAGGCGATAGCAAAAATTGGCATTTCGAGAATTACCAAGTAATAGCAACCCATTTTCCTAACAAAAATATTCAAGGAGAAGAAAATGTCTAACAAAAAAAGCCTGTTGCTCATCACGTTGATGCTGCTCTTTGCCCTGGTATTAAGCGCATACGCACCAATTGAAGAAGCAGCACCTGCTGCAGCCGCACAAACTGACTGCCCGGCTATCACCCTGGCCGATCGTGGTGGAGTTCCGGCTGGTGAATACGCGCGTCTCTATGAATTGGCAGATTTCGAAGCTGCGGCTGGCTGCGTCATGGTTTTCAGTGAAAACCCCGACATCGCCGCGCTGAATGCCCGCATCACCAACAATCCAGAGCTGCCACCAGTAGCAGAACGCGTTCCGGCTGAACCATTGGTTGTTGTGCCTTACGAGGCCATCGGCCAATACGGTGGAATTTTCAATGCGCTCTCAAACGCGACCGAGTCTGGCACCTCCGACTTTTTGAGCGTTCGTCACGTCAACCTGGTTCGCTTCGGCGACGACTATGTTACTTTCGAACCCAATATAGCCAAGGGCTGGGAGTGGAACGATGACTTCACAGAGATTACATTCTTCCTCCGTGCAGGCCATAAATGGTCTGATGGCGCGCCGTTTACCTCGGCCGACGTTGAATTCTGGCTGAATGAGATTGTTCTGAATCCTGATGTTTTCGCCAGTACACCCGGCTGGGTTACCTTTGGTGACTCTTTGATGTCGATTGAAGTGATCGATGAAACCACCTTCAAATTCGTCTTCCCGGAGCCAACCCCTGGCATGCTGAGCTTTTTCTCCACCACCTACATTCAACCCTTCCAGCCCAAGCATTTCTTTGAAACGAAAATTGCGGAAGGAATGACTTTAGCTGAAGTAGCTGAATATTACTATGGCAACAGCGACTGGACGGATACCCCCTCCCGTTTGCTGGGTGGCGAAGCAGAAGATGTAATCCCTACGCTTGAGTCCCACATCCTGGTTGAAGAAACCACTGAAGGACGTCGTTTTGTTGCCAACCCCTACTACTACATGGTTGACACCGCAGGGAACCAACTGCCCTACATCAACGAACAAAACGAATTATATGTTCCCGATGCAGAAGTTCGCAACCTGAAAATCACCAATGGTGAAGTTGACTACAAAGTTCAGTCGATCAATATCTCTGACTTCACGCTCTACAAAGAGAATGAGGCTAACGGCGATTACACCGTTGACCTGGGCTTCGGCGTTGGCGTTACTGCTTTCTATGGCTTCAACCTCACCCACGAAGACGAAGGCCTGCGCGAAATCTTCAATGACTTGCGCTTCCGTCAGGCGATGTCGCTGGCCATTAACCGGGCAGAGATCGTCGAATTGGTATATCTTGGTCAGGCTGAACCAATCCAGGCCACCCCGGCCGACCCGAACACCGTGACCTTCGTCACCGAAGAGCACAAGACTGCCTTCATCGAATACGACCCCACTGCAGCCATTGCGTTGCTTGATGATATGGGTTTGGTAGATGTTGATGGCGATGGTTTCCGTGATCGTTTGGATGGATCCAAGCTCACCCTCGACCTGCAATACTCCAATCAGGGTGTCCCTGTACCAACGCATGAATTGGTCAAGGATTATTGGGAAGCGGTTGGCGTTGCTGTCACGCTTAAAGAAGTCACTTCGGATGAATACCGCCAGCGAGCCAATACCAATGGTGCAGAAGTCATTACCTGGCTGTTTGATGGCACGTCTGGCGCAATCATCATCGGCAACGATGAGATGTTGGTGCCGCCCTTTGGTGAACCTTTCAATCCTGGTGTAGCATACCTGTGGGATGAGTGGGTTAAATCAGACGGAGCAACTGGCATTGAGCCGCCAGCCGACGCCATCTCTCTCTATGACCTTGCCGCACAATTCCAGCAGTACGAACTCGGCACATCCGAAAGTGATGCCTTGGGCGAGCAGATTGTTGACATCCATGTGAACAACTTATGGAAGATCGGGATTGCCGGCAATGTTAAGCAACCGATCATCCACACCAACCGCTTGGGCAACTTCGGGCCTTACACCGTAGTGAGCTACGACTACTACCGTGCCTATCCAATGATCCCGTCTCAGTGGTTCATCTCTGAGTAATCCGAATCACACGAAACGCTCACCCCATCTTTCAGAAAGATGGGGTGAGAAAGATGATTTATTTCATCACTCAAGCAACATAGAGTCCAAAATATATTATAGACTCTAAGAAACTGCTGCAAAACAGGATTTCCGCAATTCATTGAAAACTCTATCGGAATATGGGTGTGTGATGCTTCGCGTACCCACACCCATATTCCGGACTCCTTCCACCGAATTGCGGAAATCCATAAGAAGTAAGCAACAAGCGAGCAATTAAACACTCCTACTTCTTACTCCCTACTTCTTACTTCAATCAACCAAATACAGAGGAAGAAGAGATGATCAAATTCCTAATTCAGCGCATTATTGGCATGGTTGTAACAATGTTCTTCGTGTCAATTATGGTATTTATTATCATGGAACTCCCTCCTGGCGATTATGCTGATCGATGGGCGTTCCGTAAATTTTCGGGAACAGGCACCCAGATTACTGAAGCAGATATCGACAATATTCGGGCGGAATTTGGTCTTGATCGACCAGCCCCGGAGCGCTATCTCAACTGGATTGGCGGTATTATCCTTCACGGCGATTTTGGTGAGGCCTTTTCTTTTCAAACATCGGTCAACAACGTTATCGGGCAAAAAATCGGGTTGACCATGGCAATTCTTTTCTCTACTCTGGTTGTAACCTATCTAATTTCGATACCGGTTGGCATGTACGCCGCCATCAGACGCAACTCCATAGAAGACTACGCTTTGACCGTGTTTAGCTATCTAGGCTTTGCCCTGCCTAATTTTTTGCTGGCTCTGGTATTGTTGTATATTTCTATTACTGTTTTCGATTCTTCGGTTGGAGGGCTTTTTTCGCCTGAGTATGCTGATGCCCCCTGGAGTGTAGAGAAAGCATTGGATCTATTCAGCCACCTTATCATTCCAGCCATCGTTTTGGCCTGGTCAGCAACTGCCTTTCAACTACAAACAGTACGGGCCACCATGCTTGATGAGATTAACAACCTGTCTGTGACGGCGGCTCGTGCCCGCGGCGTCCCTGAATGGAAATTACTGCTCAAATATCCGGCCCGATTGGCAATCAACCCCGTTGTCAGCACCGTGAGCTTTGATGCTAACCGCATTTTCTCCGAGCTACCCATTGTGGCCCTGGTCTTGGGCTTGCCGGAACTGGGAGAATTATTGCTGAAATCATATCTCGACTTAGATATGTTTGTGGCCGGGGCCATTCTGCTCGTCCTGACCTTTATGATTGTCTTTATGAATTTTCTTTCAGATATTGCCCTCGCGATCTTAGACCCGCGCGTTAAGCTAATAGAAGGTTAAGGGAAATGACTACCTCCAATTTACCCTCGACAGCACTACAGACGCCCATTAGCCAAACAGAATCAGAAGAGGCACTGCGTTATTATTCAGCCACCCAATTGCAGTTAATTTTGTGGCGTTTTCGCAAACATCATATTGCCAAACTTGGGGCCTTTATTCTGATCACACTGGCATTAGTCGGGCTTTTTGCCGAATTTTTTGCACCATACACTGGCACAACCCGCATTAGCGGAGCTGTGTTGGTCAGCCCGCAAATGCCCCGCTTTTGCAATGACGATGGCTGTACCTTGCGCCCTTTTCTGCCCGGCGTCACATCAGAACGCAACCCGGAAACCTTAAGGATGGAAGTCAAAATCGATCCAACCATTCGCCGGGAAATCAAATTCTTTATTCAAGGCGAACCCTATAAATTATTGGGTTTTATCGAAATGCAGACCCATCTATTTGGAGTTGACGAAGGCTCAGTTCATCTCTTTGGTACCGACAGTCTCGGGCGAGACATTTTCACTCGTATCTTGCTTGCCACTCGCACCTCGTTATCAATTGGCATTTTAGGCGTATTGATCTCTTTCGTACTGGCTTTGATCATTGGTGGGATGGCTGGCTACTTTGGCGGCTGGCTCGACTATGTTATCCAGCGATTAACTGAAATTGTGCGTGTCGTCCCGGTGATACCGCTATACATGGGTCTGGCGGCTGCCTTTCCTACCGAATGGTCATCGACCCAGGTTTATTTTGCGATGACTCTGATTTTGGCGGTTGTTGGTTGGCCGACCTTGGCCCGCCGCATTCGAGGTAAATTGCTAAGCTTGCGTGGCGAGGATTATGTCGTGGCCGCCAGTTTGGCTGGAGCCAGGCCCAGCCGCATTATTGCCCGACATTTATTGCCAGCCTTCATGAGTTATATCATTGTTGATCTGGTTATTTCGTTCCCGTATATGCTCTTGAGTGAAACTGCGCTCAGCTTCGTTGGGCTGGGCCTGCGCCCCCCTACAATTAGTTGGGGCGTCCTTTTACAAGACGCGCAGACGGTTCGCGCCATCGAACAAGCTCCCTGGCTGTTCATCCCAGCTGCTTTTGTGGTGATTGCCGTACTATCCTTTACTGTGCTGGGCGATGGCTTGCGAGATGCCGCAGATCCATACCAGATAAGCGGATAACCGTGATATGGAGACAAATTCATGACATCAACAACAAAAGAATCCATCCATCAGGATAACCTGCTAGAAGTCAAAGATCTTAAAATTTCTTTCAAGACAGATGAAGGAATCGTCACCGCAGTAGACGGCGTCAATTTTTCCGTGAAGCGGGGTCAAACACTGGGTATCGTGGGCGAAAGCGGGTCGGGCAAGAGCGTCAGCACATGGTCTATTATGCGACTTTTACCCAAAAATTCAATCATCCAAAAAAACTCATCCATTCAATTCCGCCGCAAGGATGATGAAGTTGTAGAAATAACCAATCTCAGACCAACCAGCCGTGAGCTTCGTGAGCTTCGCGGCGGTGAAGTCGCATTGATATTCCAGGAACCTATGAGTTCTTTTTCGCCGGTCTACACGATTGGCAATCAAATTATGGAAGCGATTTTGCAGCATCGTGATGTTAGCAAAGATGAAGCCCAGGAGATCGCCATTGATATGCTGGATCGTGTGGGCATCTCCAACCCCCGGCAGCGTTTCAGACAGTATCCATTTGAACTCTCGGGCGGCATGCGCCAACGTGCCATGATTGCCGTAGCGCTGTCGATGAACCCATCGCTACTGATCGCTGACGAACCAACCACATCATTGGATGTCACGATTCAGGCGCAAATTCTAAAACTGATGCGGGACTTGCAGCAAGACCTTGGGATGTCTATTATCTTTATCACGCATAATCTGGGTGTCATTGCTCAGGTGGCCGATGAGGTGGAGGTGATGTACCTGGGGAAAATTCTGGAGCGAGGCACTGCAAAAGAAATTATTCACCAGCCGCAGCACCCTTATACGCAAGCCTTATTAAGAGCCATCCCCCAATTGGATCATCTCGGGGAGCGCCTAACAGCCATCAGCGGCGATATCCCTAGTCCCTTGGCACGTCCAGCAGGCTGCCCTTTTCACACGCGCTGTGAAAAAATAATACCTGGCACCTGTGATGCCGAAATGCCGAGCCCTACCCAACTCAGTGATACTCATATCGTATATTGCTTTTTGCACGAGGATAGAGATGTCTGATATCTTACTTCAAATCGAGGGCCTTAAAGTACACTTTCCCATCCGTAGTACGCGTATCTTGGGTGGGGTTACAAAATATGTGAAAGCCGTTGATGGCGTTAGTTTTCATATCGAGAAAGGCGAAACACTGGGTCTGGTTGGCGAAAGCGGTTCTGGAAAAACCACCGTCGGCCGCGCGATCCTGCGAGCAATTGATCTGACAGAAGGACATATTTCTTTTAGTATCAACGATCAAATGCTGGATTTAGCCCAACTCACAGATAAAGAAATGCGGGCACACCGCCAGCATATGCAATTGATCTTCCAGGACCCTTATTCTTCATTGAATCCACGTATGACGGTGAGGGATATTATTGCCGAACCCTTGGTCGCACAGCAACTGGCCACAGGCAAAGAAGTCGATGAACGCGTGCGCTCTGCAGCCGCGCATTGCAAACTCAACGTGGAGTATTTGCGCCGTTTTCCCCATGCATTCAGCGGTGGGCAACGGCAGCGCATCGGCATTGCCCGCGCACTTGTCTCCAAACCTCAATTTATTGTTTGCGACGAGTCGGTTTCCGCGCTCGATGTATCCATTCAGGCAGAAATTCTTAATTTGCTCATGGATCTGCAGTCGGAATTCGGGTTTACCTATCTGTTCATTGCTCACGATTTAAGCGTGGTAGCACATATCTCGAAGCGGGTTGCTGTGATGTATCTGGGACAATTTGTTGAATTGGCTCCCACGGAAAAGCTTTTCCATGCGCCAAAGCACCCTTATACCGAAGCCTTATTATCAGCGATTCCTGAAGTAAATCCGGATATGGAAATGACCCCTGTCCAACTAGAAGGCGAAATTCCCAGCCCAATTAATCCACCTTCTGGCTGCCGTTTCCATACCCGCTGCCCATATGTGCAGGATATGTGTAAAACAGAAATGCCAGCGTGGGGGGAAATCGAAAAAGGACATTTTGTAGCATGCCATTTTGCTGATACGTTGACATTGAAAGGTGTAAAAATGCCAGTTTCTGTTGTAGCAGCAAATTGACTTGAGCCAGGTACAATGGAGAGCGTCCCATGTCGAAGAATATTTTAATTCCCCTAACAAAATCAAATATCAGTCATAAAATATTGGGTGAGGTCGAAAAATTCATCCAGACTGAAGACAATAAGCTCATCCTGTATTATGTGACCAAACCACCCAAAGGGATGGGGTTTGCCGCCCCGGACTACCGCTCCGATTATGCACTCGAATCGGACGGGGAGCCATTAGGCCCCAAAACCTTTCCCGTTTTCTCCAGCCAGGAAGAAGACAGCCTGCGGGCTGAGATAGAAGTAGACCTGCTGCCAATTATGAATCAACTGAAGCAACACGGGTACAGTGTCGCCATTCAAGTATGCTTTTTGGATGACGTTGTCGGTGAAATTGTACGCATTGTCAAACGTGACAAAATCGACCTGATTGCCATGTCGACACAGGCGCGTGTAGGAATGCTGCGCTTCTTCTTTGCCGATATTGCCGAGAAGGTTATGCAACAGGTTAATATTCCGGTTTTGTTAATTCATCCCAGAGAATAATTTTATTATTTATGCACTCACTCGTAGCAAAGAAACAAAAAATACAATCATCAACAATCGCTTGAATACCAATTAAACTAACACTAAGAGAGCAAAGACGCAGAGAAATAAAAAACTTGCGTCTCTGCCCCCTTTATTTCCCCACGATCCGCAAAAATCCCAACTCGCCATATGAGCATTGATCCATCAAGCCAATTTGCACAGTTTTTGAATATTAATCTACCAAATGCTGAACCGGTTATTTTTAGTGCAGCAATTGCCCAAAAATTACGTGATCGTGTTGATGGTGTTCGGCTGCACGCGCATACGTATTCCTTTATCCAGAATCTGACTCACGGATCATTCAGGCCAGCAGATGTCCTTGAATTCGCATACGAGCACGAATTGCATGGCATCAATATCCATGTGGACGACGGGGAAAAACACAGTCTTGCTCAAAGTACACCAAAACAATTAGCCCGGTTTAAAACTTATACCCAAGAACTCAATCTAACCATTCATTTGGAAACGAGCAGCACCAAAAAGGCCGACATCGATAAAGTCGTTCAAATCGCCAGAACACTGGATGTTCAAAACATTCGTGTCTATTCGCGCTACGAGGGCTTTTTATCCCAGGCCTTGACATGGACGGTTGCTGATTTGCGCTATATGGCAAGGCTGGCAGATCAGTACAATTTGTTCTTTGATTTCGAGCAACATGAAGAATTTAAATCAACTGAAATCGTACATATGCTAAAAAGAGTCGATCACCCTCGCATCCACGCCTTGTTCGACTTCACGAATATGATCAACGCTTGTGAACAGCCCCTGACTGCCATGAAAGCAATGGCACCCTATATACGCCAGGTGCATCTTAAGGGTGCCAAAGTAATCAAAGAAAGCAAAGGTTACGGACAAGTGGGGGTTGTGCAGGGTTCACCTGAAGATAAAATGCCCTATGCGCGTATGTTGTTTGAGTTGTTGCTGTTGGGGGAGGCAAAACCACAAGTCATTAGTTTTGCGCTAGAGCAAGAGGTAGATTACTACGCCCCAGCTTATCGCCACACGGATGAAGGCGAAGATCCATTTATCCCGTATAAAGACCCCAGCGAAACACCTTTCGATGAAAAAAATGCGGATAAAATTTTTCTAAACGAAAGACGCTGGGCGAACAATCAAGTACATTTTATCAAGAGCTTGCTTGCAACGATGCGCTGGCAAGCAACTTCGTATTTAAAAAACGAAAGGTAAAAATGCAAAAAGTTATTTTAGTACTCTCGGATGCTCTGCGATACGATACCGCTGTTGAACAGATGGGCTTCTTGGGACATCTAGTCGAATCCAAACTGGCCGATCTTTATAAGGTCATTGGCGAGCTACCGTCGATGTCGCGCCCAATGTACGAAACCACACACACCGGACTACCATCTTTTGAGCACGGCGTGGTTTCTAATTATGTAGTGCGGCGTTCCAAGGTGCCCAACATCTTCCAGGCCGCGCGCGATGCCGGTAAAACCACTGCTGCTGTGGCTTATTCCTGGTTTTCAGAACTTTATAATCGCGCTCCCTACGACATGATTGATGATCGCGAAGTCGACGACCTGTCCCTGCTTATCCAGCACGGGCGATTTTATTCCGATGACGCTTACCCCGATACAGAACTGTTTGCTACCGCTGGTATGTTGGTGCGCAAATTCAATCCCGACTATTTGCTGATTCACCCGATGGGCATGGACGATACCGGCCATGCGTACGGCTCGGATTCCAGTGAATACCGTGTTCATGCCATCCGCCAAGATACCATGTTGTCGAACTTAATCCCCGAGTGGATGGAACGCGGCTACAACATCCTTGTGACTGGCGACCACGGCATGAATATCGACAAAATGCACGGCGGCACAACCCCGGACGTGCGCGAGGTTCCGTTGTTCGTGATTCGGCCTGGGACCCCAGGGAGGGGAAATACCAACGAAGTTGTTTCACAATTGCAGCTTGCGCCAACTATCTGCAAACTGCTCGGCATCCCCATCCCCGAAACGATGAAGCACCCCGCTATTTTAGAATAAGCGCTGCGTGACTGTTACTTACCTCAGCGGGGGAATTCATCACGAAGGTTGGATATCATCCGGCGGCGTTAGCGTATGCTGTTGCTCATGGGGGGTTTGCCGCAGCACGCCGCCGCTGGCTTGATGCCCTTGCCCGATGACAATAAAGGCCTGAGGATCAATACCCGAGACAACAGCTTGCAGGGTGGCAGCATCAGAGCGGACAATCGTGCAGAACAAGATTGCGCGTTCAGAATTGGTGAACATCCCCTGGGCAGACCAAGCCGTCACACCCACACCGAGGCGGCTGAGCAACCCCTGAGAAACAGCCTCAGCCGAATTTGTCACAACAAATACGGTACGGATCATACTGGGACCTTCTAAAGCATAATCTGTCGCCAGGCCAAAGATAAATAGCGCCAACAATGAGTAAAGCGCTCTATCCCAGCCAAAGACCTGCCCAAAAATCAGCAAAACCGCGCCGTCTGTCAGAATATAAATCTGGCTGATAGGAATACCTGTTTTCAACTGTAACACGCGTGATACAACGCCCAGCCCAGCCGTTGTGCTGCGTCCGCGAAAGATCAGCCCCGTACCAATTCCGCCCAGCACACCTCCATACAAGGCATTGAGTAGTAAATCATCCGTGATACCTGCGGGAAGAATACCGGCAAAAAAATCGACACCCAGATTGTAGATCAATACCGTATAAAGTGTGCGGACAAGAAAGTTGAAACGCCCTAAACGATAGAAGCCCAGAACAAGCATGGGGATATTCAGTATCAGCATGAGCAGGCCGATCGGCCACCCCGTAAATTTATTGATGATCAGCGCCGAGCCCGTTACCCCGCCTCCTGGCGAAATATTCGATGGCGCGAAGAAAACATCAATACTGATGATCAACAAGAATGCGCCGATGGTTATCGTCAGGTAGTTTTTGATGATGTTTTTCCAATCTGCACCTGCGATTTTGCCTTTTAGTTTTTCTTTCATAACACATCCTGTCAATCTCAATAGGGTCTCTGGGAATCGCCGTAGTAGTTGCCCGTATTTGGGGTTTCTCACGATAGTCCTCAAAGAGCCTCCCATAGTTCTTTGGGCTTTTGCGTATGCATGACAAGATACGAGGGCGCTTTGCGGATTATTTCTGCAAAGCGCCCTCGAGCAAAAACTTGATCGCTTATTTTATTACGGACGTTCGCCGCGCGCCAGGCGCAGATTGATATCTTCAACCACCGCGGGAACCTCGACGATTGAATCGACTACATAATGGGCGCCCATCTTCGCCAATTCCAGGCGCGCTTTTACAACCAAGGGTTTCAAAACTTCGGGGGTTAAGGCATTCACTTCTTCAAGATTCAAACCAACCTCGTTACCCGTTTTTGCCAGACCAATTGTCCAGGTGCCAGCGTTGAGGCCCTCGGAGATACCGGGTTTAGTATCATCCACTTTCACCACGGCTTCGGGCGGGTAAATGCCCAAATCAAACATATTCTTCAGCACCATCCACGGTTCGGGGCGGCCAGCTGGAACATCGGTTGCACAAACGCTATTGTCTGGGACATAGCCGCGGGCAGCAGCTTCGCTTTTGAGCAATTCCATCGCCTCAGAAAAATAGCCTGTCGTGGAGCCAATCAAAATCTCTTTTTCGCGTAGCGCGGCAACAGCATCGAGCGCGCCAGGAATCAGGTCAGCATAATCCGCCAGACATGCCATTTGAAGCGGCTGGAAATCGGCGAACATGGCTTCAACATCATCATCCGTAACCGGCCTGCCATGCACAGTTTGCCACATCGCGGCCACCTCAGTTTGTTTACTGATAGCTCGAATATGTTCGCGTTTGTGCAGACCCATCGGGCGGCGCGCTTGCTCCATCGTGATCTCTACCCCTTTGTTTTTAAAGACCTCGATGAAAACCACCGCGGGGGCATAGCAGCCATAATCCATGGTTGTGCCAGCCCAATCGAGAACGACCATTTTGACCTGGCCTTTATAAATGCGTTTGAACGTGAAATCCATTATAAACTCCTTTGTTGGGTGAATAAAATATGTGATTATCGGCAATTACGTTAGCGTAACGCCCATTTCTTCAAAGGTCTCGCGCATGGCAGCGAGCAAGGTGCTCACATCGGCAGGGAAAATTCGCCCAATACTGCCAATCCGAAAACAGGCAACTTCGCTGACCTTTCCAGGGTAGATTACTTGTTGCTTGTCATTCAGGCGGCGATAAAACGCTTCGAAATCGAATTTTGGATGAGGCGGGTAGTGAAAAGATGTGATGATATAGCCTTGATCTTCGGGTTGCAAATATTCGCGCAGCCCGAGGGCGCGCGTGCCAGTGACCAGTGTCTCGTAATTGGCTTGATACCGGCGTCCGCGTCCCTCGGCGCCGCCCTCATCCCCCAATTCCAGCAGCGCCTGATGAAAGGCGAGTAGCGCGTGGGTTGGCGGCGTAAAGCGGAATTGGCCGTTAGTATCCAGCCCCTGCCATTGCGCCAGCAAATTCAAACTCAGGCTGCGTGCATAGCTTTCGGTTGCCAGAAGAGACTCTTGCTTGGCCAGGATGATGGCAAAGCCCGGCACGCCCTCGATACATTTATTAGCCGATGAAACCATAAAATCAATTTCGCATTCGGATAAACTAAAAGGAACCGCTCCAAAACTGCTCATGGCATCTACGAAGTAGCTTTTGCCAAATTGTTTGACAATCGCGCCGATTTCTTTAATGGGGTTGATGATGCCGGTTGTGGTTTCACAGTGGATCACGGCCACATTGGTAATTGAGTCGTCCGCGGCCAGCGTGGCTTCGATCTCTGCTAAATCGGGCGTGCGATTCTCTGGATACACCAATGTTGCCACATCAATCTTGAGCACCTGGGCGATCAACGCGATGCGCCGTCCGTAAGCCCCGTTGACGATCACCAGTAACTTTCCACCCGGAGGTACTGTGGAGGAAACCACCGCTTCAAGGGCAAAGGTGCCGCTGCCCTGCATAAGGATGGCCTCATAATCGCCCTTGCGCACCTGGCCTATCTCCAACAATCGATTGCGAATATCTTTCACCAATTCTATGAACGTATAATCGCGCGAACCGAGATCGCGTAACATGGCTTGTTTGACGGTTCGGCTGGTAATCAGCGGGCCGGGGGTGAACAGAATTTTGTCCTTCCAACCAGAAATTGTGGGATTTATCTCCATAATGCTCCTTATTGTCAAAGGTTAACGTTTACGCTGTCCGTTGAACTTCAATTAAACTCTGCTCAAGAATATCCATGGCTTGCGCCATTTCCGTGCGCGTGATTGTCAGTGGCGGCGTCAGCGTCAATATATTGCCCATGGTGATCTTGAAACTGAGACCCTTGCTCAGAGCGTTGTACATGACGGCTTCCGCTTCGTCTGTGGCACGCTCGCGGGTATCCCGGTCTCGAACAAGCTCGATGCCCATCAGCAAACCCAACCCGCGCACATCGCCAATCAATGGATGATTCACCATCATCGCTTTCATGCGCTCCAGAGCGTAGCCGCCCACCTGGCGGGCATTTTCGGCAAGTTTGTGCGTTTCGATGGTTGCAATGGTTGCCAGGGCAGCCGCACATGCAACCGGATTTTTCTCGTGCGTATAGTGGCCCAGGGCGCGGTCAGCAGCCACGTCCAACTCTGTGCGGGTGATGATTGCAGCCAGTGGGAGGATTCCACCCCCAAGCCCTTTGCCAATCACCAAGATATCGGGTACCACCCCAAAGTTCTCGCAGGTGAACATCGTTCCGGTGCGTCCCAATGCGTGGGGGATTTCATCGAAGATCAACAGTGCGCCATGCCGGTCGCAAGCCTCCCGGATGGTCTGCCAGTATTCGGGCCGGGGAATATATGGGGTACTGCGCACCGGCTCGGCGATCACTGCGGCGATGTCGCCCTCTTTTTCCAGCACATACTCAACATAGCGGGCACACTTCAAATCGCAGCCGCCCCGTTGGTGGCAATCCCACAAACAGCGATACTCATCTGAAGGCGGCACATGCTCGGTTCCGGGCAGCAGCGGGCCGATCCCCTGCCGGAAGACAGCCTCGCCCCCAACGGAGATGGCATCCAGTGAAGCGCCGTGGAATGAATCCCACATCGAAATGGTCTTGTGCCGCCCGGTGGCTAAGCGCGCCAGTTTGATGGCAATGCCAACTGCGCTGGCCCCACCAGTTGCGAGTAAAACCTTGTTCAAGTCTCCGGGCGCAATTTCTGCCAACTTTTTCGCCAGGTCAACGGCAACGCGGTTGGTATAACGCCGGGTACAGAAAGATAGTTCATCGAGCTGGGTTTTTATGGCCGCGATCACATCCGGGTTGCTGAAGCCAACCTGATGCACGTTGTTGCCATGAAAATCCATATACCGTCGCCCCTGCAAATCTTCGATATAGATACCATCACAGGCCTGCAACGCATTCAGGCAGGGTGTCGAGAGTGATTGGTGCAAGAAGTAACGCGCATCCTCATCCAACAGAGCGCGTGTTTTTTCGTCAAGATTGGCTGCCTGCCACGCATCTCGGTGGGGTGAGATATTGATATCGCCTTCCGATTTATTTTTGAATGAACCCATGTGATTCGTTGTTTTTGCTGTGCTCATCAAATTGCTGTCTTGATTAGAGTTGTTCCCAAATAACCACTATCTCGGCATCTCCCGCCTTCGCACTCTATTTTATTCAGGAACAGGTCTATTCGTTTTCCGGTTTGCCAGTGTGTCTGTAAGATAAACCTGGGATGCCTGCTTGCATAATTAGCCGCGCAATAATTTTTCCTTTGGCGCAATATCAGTGATGAAACGAAAGCGATCTCCCCGGTATAAGTCTTGCCCATATTCCACAGGGCGTCTCTCCGGGTCAGACGCCTGGCGGCTTTCTAGCATCAGCGGCGCGCCCGGCAAAACATCTAACAACTCGGCCTCAAATTCTGTGGCTGAAACTGCTTCCAGGCTTTGTTGCGCTTGGTGCATTCTGATACCATATTCGGTTTCTGCTACTTCGTAAAACGAGCGCATTTCCAAATCGTAGGCATCGAGATTAGGGAAGCGATAAACGGGCACAATGAATTTTTCGAGCATCATCGGTTTCCTGGCGATGAGGCGCAAGCGTTGGATATAATAAACGGGTTCCGAAACGGCAATCTCTAATTGATTAGCAATCGATACTTCAGCATGTCGTTGTTCAAAGGTGATTATTTTTGCGCCCGTTTGGAAACCCCGCAGGCGCATACCTTCGGTGAAAGGCACCAATTTACCTGCCTGTCGCTCAATCTTGGGTTGTGCGATATATGTTCCATCACCTGGGCGGCGAATCAGCAGGCCTTTATTATCCAGAACGCGCAAAGCTGCTCGAAGCGTCATACGACTGACGTTCAGTGTTTTGCTCAACTCTCGCTCGGAAGGCAGCCGCTGGTCAGGGGCTAGTTCTCCCGTTGCTATCTTTTCGAGCAAATTCTCTGCAATTTGGACGTAGATTGGAATGCCCATTTTCAATAAGATGCGTTATTTTTATAGGCTGATGAATTCATTTGTTAAATTTTGTGAAATTCTAGATAATTTTCGTATGCAAGGCCGAATGGTATAGACCATTGCGATTATCAAAAAGATAACATATCGATATTGGGATGTCAAGGTTTTTGTTTAAATCAGGGCCAATAAATTAGTATTCGTTCAGTTGATAACCGGTAGCAGGGAAGGGACAGGCCTGCCCTGGAT
>JABGRQ010000081.1:4442-71409 GCA_018648225.1 Chloroflexota bacterium | reverse complement strand
GAAGTCTATCACCGTTTTTGCTATCTTTGTTTGCTCTCCGACAAACTGCTAGAAGTTTGCAATCGTTTTTTCTGGTGATTGTTCCGGTGTGGTTCATTATCCATCTGTTCTACAGCGTGATGGCTGAAACCAGGTTGCTGCTTGTGCCATTTGCGTTAGTTTTTGTGCCAGGCACATTACTGGGCATTATCGGCACCACGGGGAAAGAAAAAAATTCGATACCCATTTTGAGTGATTAGCGTAAATCTTAAAGTATTCGATTCTTTAAGCCCGGCGTAGAAAAATATATCGAACCTCCGTGCTATAATCGAACTTACCCATGTCCGACTTCGTTCACCTTCACGTTCACACAGAATACTCGCTCTTGGATGGTTTCAGCAATATCAAGAAGCTGGTTCAACGCGCCGCCGAGTTGGAGATGCCCGCCCTGGCTATCACCGACCATGGGACAATGTTTGGGGTGATCGACTTCTATAACGCAGCCACCAAGGCCGGGGTCAAGCCGATCATCGGCCTGGAAGCCTATATGGCTGCCCGGGGGATGAAGGACCGCGATTCGGTGAAGGATAAAAAATCATCACACCTGATGCTGTTGGCCGAGAATCAGACCGGGTATCTGAATTTGCTCAAAATTGCCTCCGCAGCGCAATTGCAGGGCTTCTATTATTTCCCGCGTATCGACCATGAGTTTTTGGCCGCGCACTCGGAGGGGTTGATCGCTACATCAGGTTGTATGGCCGCTGAAATTCCGCGCGCCGTTAATCAGGGGCAGATGGACGCGGCTCGCCAGAAGCTCGATTGGTATTACGAAGTCTTTGGGCCAGATCGCTTCTTCATAGAACTGCAACAACACGAAATTCCAGAGCTGGAACAAATCAACAAAGGGTTATTGGCGTTGGGGCCGCGCTACAAGGCGCGTTATGTGGCGACGAATGACGTCCACTATATCAACCCCAGCGATGCCGAATTGCAAGATATTTTACTGGCCGTGCAGACGGGTTCGTTGCTCACAGACCCGAAGCGAATGCGCATGTCGGACAAGACGTACT
Source organism: Chloroflexota bacterium (assembly GCA_018648225.1). Lineage (NCBI taxonomy): Bacteria > Bacillati > Chloroflexota > Chloroflexota bacterium. Next base: position 70,360 of record JABGRQ010000081.1, on the reverse strand, counting down.
ACCTTAAGACCGCTGATGAGATGGGGCGCATTTTTGCCGAGGTGCCCGAAGCGTTAAGCAACACCTTGCTGATTGCTGAAAATTGCAATGTCGATTTAGGTTTTACGGAATATCATCTGCCCGATTTCCCCGTACCCGAAGGCCACACCGCCGAAACTTATCTGCGGGAACTGTGCGAAAAAGGCCTGGAGTGGCGTTATGGTGCGCGTGCCCAGGACGATATTTACCAGGAACGGCTCAATTACGAGTTGGATATTATCCACAAAATGGGCTTTGACGCTTACTTCCTGATTGTGTGGGATTTGTGCGTCTACGCCGAGAAAGAGGGCATCTGGTATAACGCCCGTGGCTCGGCGGCGGGTTCGATTGTGGCCTATACCCTGGCGATCACGCTGGTAGACCCGATAGAACATGGCCTGATTTTTGAGCGTTTTCTTAACCCGGGGCGCGTTTCTATGCCCGATATTGATCTCGACTTTCGTGACGACCGCCGCGCGGAGATGATGACTTATACCGCCCGTAAATATGGTGATGACAAAGTCGCCCAGATCATCACCTTCGGCACCATGAAAGCGCGCGCCGCCATCCGTGATGTGGGGCGCGTGATGGATATTCCCATCAATGAAGTGGATCGCATCGCCAAGCTGATCCCCAATGTGCCTGGCAAACCGGTTACGATCGAGCAGGCATTGGAAGATGTCCCTGATTTTAAGCAGATGTACGAATCGTCCAGTTATGCGCGCAACCTGATCGATACCGCCAAAGGTATGGAGGGTGTGGTGCGCAACGCCGGAACGCACGCCGCCGGAGTGGTTGTTGCCGACAAGCCAATTATCGAATATCTGCCTTTGCACCGCCCAACCGGACAGGCGCAAGACAGCCCCATCAAAACCGTCACCCAGTTTGAAATGTCGGTGATTGATGAACAGGGTTTGCTAAAGGTTGATTTTCTGGGCCTTTCCACCCTCACTGTGATGGCGCGGGCGTGCGACCTGATTTTTGAACGCCACGGTATCGAATTCAATCTCAACAATATTCCCCTCGATGATCCAGACAGCTACGAGCTGATGAGCCGCGGCGAAACCGCCGGGGTTTTCCAGGTAGAAGGCGCGGGGATGCGTCGCAATCTGGTTGAAATGAAGCCCAATAATCTGGATCATGTCATCGCCATGATTTCGCTCTTCCGCCCGGGGCCGATGGATTTTATTCCCAGCTATATTCGCCGCATGCACGGTCTCGAAGAAGTCACCTATCCCCATCCTTCTTTGGAGCCAATCTTCAAGGAGACTTTTGGCCTCCCGGTTTATCAGGAACAGATCATGCGCGCCGCCGTGGAACTGGCCGGGTACACTGCCTCCGAAGCCGACTATTTGCGCAAAGCCATTTCAAAAAAGCAGAAAGATGTCATTGATAAGCATAGCGTCAAGTTTATTGCCGGAGCGGTTGAGCGGGGCATTGACAAAGATGTTGCCGCCGGTATCTTCGCCGATTGGGAAGAATTTGCCCGCTATGGCTTCAACAAGAGCCACGCCGCCGATTATGGCGTCATCGCCGTGCAGACTGCTTACCTCAAGGCACATTATTCTGTAGAATATATGACTGCCCTGCTCTCGGTTTTCCAGGGAGATACCGACCGCGTAGCGGTTTATGTGGCCGATTGCCGTCGCATGGGCATCGAGGTTCTGCCGCCGGATGTCAATTCGAGTCTGTGGGATTTCTCCATAGAAGATGGAAGACAGAAGACAGAAGACGGAGAACAAGTTTTACCCCCGTCCCCGGTCTCCGGTACCCGGTCTTCTTCCGCCATCCGCTTTGGGCTGGGGGCCGTCAAAAATGTGGGGCAAAACCCGGTAGACCTCATCATTGAAGCCCGCAAAGAGGCCCCTTTTGCCGACATCAACGATTTTGTGCAGCGCGCCGACCTTCGCAAGGTGGGCAAGCGCTCCCTTGAATGTCTCATCAAGGTGGGGGCGCTCGATTGTTTTGGTTCGCGCCAGGTACTCCTGGAAGCTCTCGACCGGCTGGTTTCGATCAGCTCGTCTTATTTTTCTGCCGCCGAAAGCGGACAGTTGAGCATGTTTGGCGCTAAAACGGGTCTGGACGACCATATCGAACTCCCTGAACCCTTCCACGAAATTCCGCAGCGCACCCAGCTCGATTGGGAGCGTGAACTCATTGGCCTGTATGTTTCCGATCACCCCCTCAGTTCGGTGATCGATGCCATCGCGCAGAATACAACGCACTATTCCAGCGATTTGGCCGAAGCCAGCGATCAGCAGCCCGTGCGCGTAGCCGGTATTGTCAGCCGCATTCGCCCACATATTACCAAGCGCGGCCAGCCGATGGCCTTTATCACCCTCGAAGATATGCAAGGCAATTTCGATCTGGTAGTTTTTCCGCGCACCTGGGCGGCCTACCGTGAAGTGCTCGATCACGATGCCATTGTGCTGATAGAGGGAAAAGTGGATGCGGCCCGAGGCGAGCCAAAAATTCTTGTGGATCGCGTTTCGACAGAGTTGCGGCACGTCGTTCCCCTGGATGAGGTGGTTGTGGAGCCAGTTTCGGGGGATCATTTGCAGCCGAGGTGGGGAGGCGCAAAGCCCACCCCTAAAGTAAAACCTGCCTCCGAGAAAACCGACCAACCCCAGGGTGAGTCCCGCCGAGCACAGCGAGCGCAGCGAGTGCCGCAGGTTGCCGAATCGCCTCCCATTTATGATGATTCCGCCGCCCCTGCCGGGATGCCACCCCCTCCGCCTCCCTTTGATGATAGCTGGGATGAAGTTGCCCCCGCAGCGAAGCAGACCGCACCGCCCGAAATCTTGCCTCCCTCGCAACCCAAGATTGTCGAGCCAAATCCGGTGAGTGAGCCTGTGGTGGAGGCTCCGCCGCTGACCGCGGCGCTGGATTTGAGCGAAACGTTGGCCGAGCAAGTGAGTAGTATGCTGCCGGTTGTGCCTCCCGAAGCCCCCCAGGATGGCGAAGCGCGCCGCATGTTGACGGTGGTGTTGCGCCCGGGGCTGGGCAAGGTGCGCGATGTGCTGCTTATCCGGCGTATTTTTGGCAAACTCATCAGCACACCGGGAGCTGATCGTTTTAATTTCCACATTTTCGAGAATGGTGGCGGTTATTTGCTAGATTTCCCCAATTTTAATACCCGCATCAGCCCCGAGTTGATGGATGAGTTGCGCAAATTGGCCGGGGTGGAAAATGTGCGCGTTGAAACGATTACGTTTCAATAAAAACGGGTTCAATCTGTGCAAATTGCTGCTCATTTTCCCAAATCCTTTTTCTATGCGGTTTTCATCCTGCTATTTTTCGCCCTTAGCGCCTGTATTGGTATCTCTGAGCAAATTGAGCCACCCGCGACGGTTGCTCCGGTGAACACGCCCGTGCCTGCGGAGACAGGCGCGTGGTGGCAGCCCGTCCCGGGCACAAGTTGGCAGATCGAACTCAGCAGCGCCGGACCGGATATCTCCTTTGATGTTGAAATGTACGATATTGATCTCTTTGAAGTCTCTGAGCAGATTATCGAACAATTGCGCGCCGATGGGCGCGTGGTGATTTGCTATTTCAGCGCCGGGAGTTGGGAAGAGTGGCGTCCCGACGCGGGCCAGTTTCCCAAAGATGTCATCGGGGATCCGCTCGAGGGCTGGCCGGGCGAATACTGGCTGGATATTCGCGCCTTGGATGTGCTGGCCCCGTTGATGGCTGCCCGCCTTGATCTGGCCGTCGAGAAAGGCTGTGACGGCGTAGACCCCGACAACGTCAACGCCTACGAAAATCCATCGGGATTTGAACTGGCATATCAGCATCAACTGGATTTCAATCTCTGGCTCGCCGAACAGGCCCACGCACGCGGTCTCTCGATTGGGCTGAAAAATGATCTCAACCAAATCCCCGATCTGGTGGCCTATTACGATTGGGCGCTCAACGAAGAATGCCCCTATTATGGTGAGTGCGAAATGTTGCTGCCCTTCGTTGAAGCCGGAAAAGCCGTTTTTGGGGTAGAATATGAACTCGCCAGCGATGAATTTTGCCCCCAGACCAACGCTCTGAATTTCGATTTCCTGAAGAAAAATTGGGATTTGGATGCCTGGCGCGAGGCCTGCCGTTAGCTGTGAACTTTCGTAGTAAAGATATTGAGAGAAAAATATTATGAAAAATAAACACCTTTTTGCATGGGTACTCATCACCTTGTTGGTAGCCAGCCTGGCTTGTTCCCTGGTCAACGGCGGCGCTGAAGCTCCCGCTGCCGAAGAAGCCCAGCCACCCATCCAACAAGATGCGCCTCCTGGTGCAAAACCTACCCTTGAAGCGCCGCCTCCGGGCGAAGAAAAGCCCGCAGGCCCGCCGCCCGGGAAATCGGGCGATTACGATACCGAATTTCCCCTGCCCGATGATGTACAAAATTTCACCGGTGGCGACGATCAGGTCAATTTTGCCACCAGTATGACCCTTGAACAGGCGATCGATTTTTATCGCCGCATTTTTGCCGAGATGGGCCTGACGGAGCGAAAAATCAACACTGCAATCACCGATACTACCTTCAGCATGGTCTTTGATGGACACGCCAAAGGGCAAGCGATTGTCATTCAGGGCGTTGATCTGGGCAACAGCATGACCAATGTCAATATTCGCTTTGAGGATGTATAAATTTTGAAACCAGGTGACAGTCACTTCAAAAGTGACTGTCACCTGAACAATAAAATGGAGTAAAAAATGGTCAGTCAAGAACTTATCGAAATTTTACGATGCCCCGCCTGCGTGCGCGAAACCGGCGGCGAACTTGAATTCTACAAAGAAACCTGGTTTGTCTGCGCCGACTGCGGGCGCAAATACCCCGTGCGCGAAGACATCCCTGTGATGCTCATCGACGAAGGCGACAAATGGGTTGAAACCGCCAAAGATGCGCTCCCCATCCCCCCGCCAGAAAAATAGCTACTCACCACAGAGGCACGAAGGCACAAAGAAATTTAAATTATGTCTTCGTGTCTTTGTTTCATCGCCATGCCCGATTCTAAAAAACTCTTTGCCGATTTAATGGCTGGTGATGATGAACTCGCCGAAGCCGCCGCGCATCAGATTGCCGCGTTTGGGGAAGCGGCTATTCCCGCGCTGGGGGATTTGCTCAACGCTGCGGATGCGGATACGCGCTGGTGGGCGGCGCGGACTTTGGCGTTGATTGCTACTCCCGAGGTCGGGACTCTACTCGCAGGTTTGCTCAAAGACGAAGACCTGGCTGTCAGGCAATGCGCCGCCCTGGGGCTGAGAGAACATCCCCATGCCGATGCCATCCCTGCCCTAATCGCCGCCCTCCCAGCCGAAGACCAACTCCTGCGCCGTCTGGCCGCCGATGCGCTGATCGCCATCGGAGCGGATGCCATTTCCGCGCTGAGTGATGTGATGCAAAACGGCCCCCAAACTGTTCGTCTGGAGGCCGTGCGCGCCCTGGCAAAAATGCAAGATCAGGGCACGATACCGGTATTATTTGCCTATCTCGAAGATGATTCCGCGTTTATCCGCCACTGGGCCGAAGAGGGGTTGGAACGCCTGGGGGTAGGGATGACGTTTTTTCAACCTCAATAAGCCCACACTGCCCACAAACCGATCATCACTAAGCCCAACGCGAAGCGCGCTGCAAACGAAAGCCCCAGACCGAGCATCAGCCCTTTGACGATCTCGGTGGCTTGTTTGCTGTCGTTCAGGCGGCGAAACTCCATCAGGTACAGCACCAACGGGGCGGCGATCAACCCGCCAATGGGGGGAAACATAAAGGTAAAGACTACCGCTGCGGCCAGGGCCGCGAAAATCGAAGGCCAGGCGGCGCCTTTCTCGCGGGCTTTGGCGCCCATAAAAACATTATCGGCGGTGACGGCTACGAACATCAGCAGGGTGATAACCCCGAAGAGAATCCCGCCGGGTTTGCCAAATCCAAATAAAATGCCATAGACCAGGGCCGCAGCCCAAATGACCACGTTGCCGGGGAAGATAGGGATGACCAGACCGAGCTGCCCCACGACCATGGTGAGGATAATGAGAAAGCGACTTGTTGCGAGAATCCATTCGGGCATGAGAACTCCTTACGGGGGAACAGGTAATCAACTAATACCTGTCTACGAAAATCGGTGCGGCAAGTTGCTTCACTCCGGTCGAATAACCTCAATCCCACCCATCCACGGGCGTAGCACTTCGGGAACGACGACCGAACCATCGGCTTGCTGATAGTTTTCGAGAATAGCGATCATCACGCGGGGGAGGCCCAACCCAGACCCGTTGAGGGTATGCAAAAATTGAACCTTGCCCCCGCCCTCAGGCCGATAGCGGATATTGGCGCGCCGCGCCTGGAAGTCGGTGACATTCGAGACGGAGGAAACTTCCAGCCACTCGCCGCAGCCCGCCGCCCACACTTCGAGATCGTAGGTGATGCTGGCCCCAAAGCCGAGATCGCCGGTGCAAAGTTGATGCGTGCGGTAGGGCAGGCCCAGCAGTTCGGCAGTTTCTTCGGCATCGGCGAACATTTTCTCGAAGGCCGCCGGGGAATCTTCGGGTTTGGTGTACATATACATCTCGACTTTGTCGAACTGATGACCGCGCTTGATGCCGCGTACATCGCGCCCGGCGCTCATCTTTTCGCGGCGGAAGCAGGGCGTATAGGCGGTGTAATTCAGCGGCAGTTCGGCTTCATCGATGATTTCGTCCATGTGATAGCCGGTGAGGGGCACTTCGGCGGTGGGGACGAAGTACAATTCTTCTTCGTGGTCTTTGTAGAGATTATCGGCAAATTTGGGCAGTTGCCCCGCACCGTAGACAGTTTCGGTTTTGACCATGAAGGGGGTGTATTTTTCGGTGTAACCCTGCTTGATATGTAGATCGAGCATAAAGGCAATCAGCGCCCGTTGCAGGCGCGCTCCGGCTCCGCTGAGCACATAGAAGCGTGAGCCGGTCAGTTTGACGCCGCGCTCAAAGTCGATAATGCTCAGTTCGGGACCAAGTTCCCAGTGGGGTTTGGGTTCGAAGTCAAACTCGGGAATCTCCCCCGAGGTTTTCAACACCACGTTTTCGCTTTCATCCACGCCGTAGGGAGTTTGCTCGCCGGGGACATTGGGCAGGGTGGACATCAGGGCATTGAGTTCGGTTTCTACGCCGCGCAGTTGTTCGTCGATTTCGCTGATCTGGTCGCCGACGACGCGCATGGCATCGATTTTTTCTTGCCGCGCAGCCGCGTCTTTCATTTTGCCAATTTCTTTAGAAACCACATTGCGCTCGGCTTTGAGGGTTTCACCTTGCAAAATTAGCTCGCGGCGCTGTTCATCCAGCGTCAGAATTTGTTCCACCGGGGCGGGGTCGCTCTGGCGTTTACGCAGTGACTCGCGTACTATGTCGGGATTTTCGCGGATTAAATTAATATCGATCACAATGCACCTCCGAAGAATGAAAAGTTTAACGCAAGGGCGCAAGGAAGCAAAGGCGCAATGAAAAAATGATGACTACAAACTTTGAGACCTGGCATCTTTGCGGCTTCGCGTTAAAGAATTAATAAAACACGCCCCTCTCATCCTGCAGGACGAGGGGGGCGCTCGTGGTGCCACCTGCTTTTTCCGCTCTTTCTCCCTTTCCCTCCGAGAGAGGGCCGGGGTGAGGGCGAACTCATAAAAACACTGTAACGGGCGAACCCGGCTCCCTTACGACGTGGCGAACTTGCGAGTGTCCCTGCGGGAGCGATTGTCCTAAACATAGTCGCGGACGACGGGGCGGATTTCTTCGCTTGGCTTACTGCCTCACACCAACCGGCAGCTCTCTGAAAAATTAGGCGAGTACTTGACTCCGTGCAAATCGGTTATTCGATTATTGGCATTATACCGAAGGCTGAGACGGAGTCAAGGGGGGTGTGGCCCAAAGACCAGAAATCGCCAGTCCGACCAAAATCAGGGCGATGACGGCTAGCGAGATGAAAAAATCTCCGCTCTGATCGTAGGAAACGCCCATCAGAAACGGGCCAACGCTGCTGCCCGCCACGGCGGCCGTCCACACGCTGCCGCGGATTTTACCAAGATGAGTACGCCCAAAGTAGCGCACCCAAATGGTATTATTCAGCCCGCCAAATAAAGCTTGTGCCACCCCCAAGATGAGCGTGTACACCCAAATAACAGAACCAACCGGCACGTAGATCAGCGCCCCGACCGCAACAGAATACAGCCCCAGCGCGCCGACGGCCATCCAACGCAGTTGGACCCGGTCTGCAATCACGCCGCCGAAAATTTGGAAGATGGCTGAAGCGACCATCAGAATTGTGAAGCTGGAAGCGGCTTGTTGCTCGGTGAGGCCCTTGGCTGTGAAGATGGGCAACAAATTGAAGGTGATCGCCGTGGCAATGGCCGCCCAGGCGAACCATGCCAGAGTCAGAATCCAATAGGCGCGTGTGCGCATGGCTTCGTTGAGCGTAAGTTCGTTTTCAGGGAGCACAGCCGTGATGGTGCGCTTCGAAGTTGCCGGCTTGTCAATTTCTGTATCTCCATCGATCTGCTGGCCGATCTCTTCAGGGCGATTAATATAAAAAAAGTAGACCGTCGGCATCAGAATGGCGAATACAGTTACTCCGGCCAAGATATAAGTTGTGCGCCAGCCTACTTGACCGATGAGCGCCAACACCCCCACGGGTACAAGCGCGCTCATCAGGTTAACCGCCACACTCTTGATGCCAGAAACCGTACCCAATGTTTTGCGGAACCACATCGGCAGCATATTCACAGAGAGCAGTTCTAACGATCCTTGCCCCAGCAACCTCAGGAAGAAAAAGCTTACAAACAGCATCGGCAGGCTGCTTGCCTGGGAAATAAAAACACACGCCAGGCTGAAAAGGGTGACGATCACGAACAGCACTTTGCGAATGCCAATTCGATCAGCCCACTGACCAATATACGATTGCGGCAGTGAAGCCAATACCGTACCGAGCATATACGCGCCGGTAAGCTGGCTCAGGCTAAGATTGAACGTTTCACGCAGGGATGGATTGAAGACCGATACCATATAAGTCTGGCCGGGGCTGGTAAAGAATGCCCCCAGAATAGAAATCGGCAGGATGATCCAACCGTAGTAGAAGTTGGTGCGTTTGGCGAGCCAGTGTGTGTGGGGTAAATTCATGAACTATGAAACTCTCCGGTGATGATGGATACAAAAAACTTCCGGGATTTGACCAAAATTTTGCTGATATTGGCACATACTTAAAAATCTCGGAAGTCTGGTTTTGTTAGTGCGTACATTATCTTCGCCGCACGCGTAAGACGACAATTTTCGTAGCGTGGTTGAAGGGTGCCGGATCGACGGGCGGCGCGCCAACGATGGTTTCTGGAAAGCCGGTAATATCGCTCGGAACGGGAAGGATGGTTTCGATGCTGAGGTACCCATCAATGCACAGGGCTTTAAGCGAGTGCATATAGTCTGCTCCGGGAAGAAAGAGGGCGTTGTTGATCGTGACCAGACAGCCGCCATCCTTGATTAAGGGGCGCACTTTATTAATCAGGCGGGTACTCTCGTTGACGAGATCAATCGTGCCTTTTGCGGTACTGGAGAAGAAAGGTGGGTCAATGATGACGCAGTCGAAACGCGCCTTACGCTGCTTCAATCTGGCGATCACGCTGAAAAAATCACCAGCTTGTAATTTTTGTTTCCCCAAATCGAGTCGATTGAGTCGGGCGGAATGATGTGCCAGATCTAAAAATTTACGATTGCGGTCAGTTTGGATAACCCGCGCTGCGCCCCCGGCCAGCGCCGCCACCCCCAGACTGCCGGTGTAGGCGAAGGTGTTGAGCATATCCCACCCGGCGGCGTTCTCCCGGAGCCACAGGCGCAGCGCCCGCGTATCGAGGTAGAAACTGGCATCTTGTTGTAGTTGTAAATCGAGGGCGTACGTCACGCCGTACTCGCGGATGTTCTCGGCAGGCGCATCCCCAAAGGCGAGTATCCCCCTCCGTTGAGCTGCATCACGCGCCGAGCGCGTCTTGTGGATCACGCAATTAATCCAGGGAAGTCTCTCTCGCAGAAATTCCCCCGCGTTTTTCAGCGCATCCCCGGATTCGCCATAATCGAATAACACCAGCGTGCGGGCGTAAATATCGGCCACCAGATTGGGGTAGCCCTCATAGAAACCGCTGAACAGACGCAGCCCCGCGGCGTGATCGGCATCAATCAGGCCTGACCGGGCTGCCAGGGCGCGTGCCAGTAAATTGTTTAGTGCGAATTGCGTTTTGTTGGACATGTCGGTGATTATAGCATCCAATCGGCGCGGTATAATCGCGGCCATGCTCGCAAAAACGGAGTTAACCCGCGCCATAAAGGCTGAAGCACAGCGGCAGGGATTCCATCTGGTGGGTGTGACCACGCCAGAACCACCGGCGCATCTGGATGTGTACGCGCGTTGGCTGGATGCCGGGTATCATGCCGGGATGGACTGGATGGCAAGCGAGCGCGCCCGCCAGCGCCGCGCCGACCCGCGGTTGATTCTGCCCGAATGCGAATCGATTTTGATGTTGGGGTTTGTCTACGAAGCGCCTTCACCCCCAACCCCTCTCCCAGTGGGAGAGGGGCGAAGGGGTGAGGGCAAGATTGCCGCCTATGCTCAGGAGCAAGATTATCACGATGTGTTGCCGCCGCGTTTGCGCGCAATTGTGGAATTCATCGAAGCCCAAGTGGGGTATTCGGTTCCCAATCGCTGGTATACCGATACCGGCCCGGTGTTAGAGCGAGAATTGGCACAGCGCGCCGGGTTGGGCTGGGTCGGCAAGAACAGCAATTTGATTCATCCCAAAGCAGGGTCGTATTTTTTGCTGGCCGAAATATTGCTCGGTGTGGAGTTAACGCCCGACGCGCCTTTTTTGCAGGATCACTGCGGAACGTGCACGCGTTGCCTGGATGCCTGTCCCACCGCGTGTATTTTGCCTGATCGCACAATCGATGCTAATCGCTGCATTTCATACCTGACGATTGAACATAAAGGCGCGTTTCCCCAAGATTTGCGCCCCAAAGTGGGGAACTGGATTTTTGGCTGTGATATTTGCCAGCAAGTCTGCCCGTGGAATAAGGCCCTCACCCCACCCCCCAGCCCCCTCCCTTCTCCCAATGCTGGGAGAAGGGAGGGGGAGAAAAATTTCCCCACTGATCTTGGGGAGGACGGAAGATGGGGCTTATTGACGGAAGAACTCGCTCTCACTCCGCAGGCATTCAATCGCAAATTCAAGGGCACACCGATCAAGCGTACGAAACGGCGCGGCTATTTGCGCAATATTGCGGTTGCATTGGGCAATATTGGGGGCGCGGATGCAGCGCCTGCACTGGCGCAGGCCCTGCGTGATACTGAACCGTTGGTGCGCGGGCATGCGGCCTGGGCTTTGGGGAAGATTGGTGGTGAAGCGGCGCACGCTGCGCTAAAATCTGCCGCCGAGAGCGAAAGCGACCCCGATGTGCTGGCCGAGATTCAAGCGGCCCTGGCTTTAATGAAACAGACCCGTTGTTGAGAACCAACGGGTCTGTTTATAGATCGTCTTGCGTATTCAATTTTCACCTGCACTTACGGAGAGTCCACCAGCACCAGCCTGTAAATTAGCTTACTGAGCTTTCCTGCGATAGCATCAACCCTATCTGCGGGCGGGGTTTATCGGTAAAGGTGCCAGTGGTTGGAAAGGATGAGTATTTTCTATGGGAAACCTCCTTTCGTTTTATGCATCCATTATCGCGGATATTTGATCGTAAATCAAGTGCCAATAATTTATCAGAAAAAAACAGGAGATTATAAACGTCGCGTCGCGCGCCGCATTACGGCTGCCCGTATCCCCCACACCAGCCCAAAGATTGCCGTGCAGGTCAGCACAATCGCTGAACCGGAGGCAATACTCAGATAATACGAAATATACAGCCCGATTACCCCGGAAATGGACGCAATCGCCGCGGCCAATGCCATCATTACCGGCAGGCGGCGGGTGAGCAAATAAGCGGTCGCCGCGGGGGTCACAAGCATGGCAACCATAAGCGCGACCCCCACGGTTTGCAGCGAGACCACAATGGTGATGGCAATCAATACCAGCAGCAGAAAATCGAGCAGGCGCACCGGCAGGCGCAGCGTAGCCGCCAGAATGGGGTCAAACGAGAGTACCATAAATTCTTTGTAGAACGCCAGAATCGCCAGCAAAACAAAACCACCGAAAGCCGCGATCAGCCATAGATCGGTATTTCGCACCCCCAGTACATCCCCAAAGAGAAAGTGCGCCAGATCGACGGTGTAGCTGCGCACCGTAGAGATGAGCGCTACTCCTAGCGCAAACATCCCGGCAAAAACGATCCCGATGGCGGTGTCTTCTTTAATCTGTGTGTTGCGGCTGATCGCCCCAATACCCAGCGAACTGAGGATTGCTGTTACCAACGCCCACCAGAAAAGCGGCTCGCGCGCGCCGCCCCCAACGAGGTAGCCAACCGCGATCCCCGGCAGGATGGCGTGCGCCAGAGCATCGCCGAAAAAGGCCATGCCGCGTAAAACTACATAGGTCCCTACCACCGCGCTGACCATCCCGACCAGCACGGCGGCGATCAGGCCACGCACCATGAAAGCGTATTGCAGGGGCTCAAGAATGAACTCAAGCATGGTCGTGTTCCCCTTCGCAGCAGGTATCGTCGAGGGCCAGCAGGCCATCTTCGGTGGGCACCAGGTGCAGGCGGCCTCCATAGGCCGCCAGGAGATTCTTCGGGGCCAGTACCAACGCCGGGTCGCCGATTGCGAGCATCTGCTTGTTGAGCAGTAAAACTTCATCGAAACGCTGCGCTGCCATTTTCAGGTCATGCAGCGAAATTAACACGGTCACATTTTGCCTTTTGAGTTGATCGAGAATATTGAATATTTGCTCTTGTGAGTTGACATCCAGCCCGGTGAGCGGCTCGTCCATCAACATTAATTCGGCTTCTTGCGCCAGGGCGCGGGCGATAAACATGCGCTGTTGCTGCCCGCCCGAAAGCTGGCTGATCTGGCGTTTGGCGAGGTGTGTCAGACTCACGACTTCCAGCGCCTGATTGACCAGGCGCCAATCGTGTTTGGTGGGATTGCGAAATAGCCCCAACTGACCGACGCGCCCCATCATAATCACGTCGCTCACCGTGACCGGGAAACTCCAATCGACCTGGCTGCGCTGCGGCACGTAGGCAATGCAAATATGCCCGCCTGGCGCGTTGCCAAAAATATGTACCTGTCCGCTGGTGGGGGCCAATACCCCGGCAATAACCTGAAGCAAAGTGCTTTTTCCGGCACCGTTGGGGCCAACAATTGCCAGCCTCTGCCCGGCGTTTAATGAAAATGTGACTTCGTCCAGCGCCGCGCCGCTTTCGTAACGCACGCTTAAATCATCCGCCTGTAAAATCTGTTTGTCATCCAGATGAGGGTGGCGGTGCTTGGAAAGATGTTGGCTGGTTTTGAGCAGTTCGTCGAGAAAGGACATGGGTTTTGGGTGTCAGGTTGAAGGTTGAAGGTTACAGATCTCTCTACCTTCAACCTTCAACTTTCAACCTTTAACTTGGAACATTATTTTAACGCTTCAACAATTGCATTCGTATTGTATCGCATATAGTCCAGATAGGTTTCGGCTTCACCCCCCGCTTCGCTCAGCGAACCGGTGTAGAAAAAGACCAGTTGTACGCCGGTATCGCTGGCGACGCGTTCAGCCAGCGCGGGGTTGACGGAATTGCCCACAAAAATGGCCGGTACGCCCAGCGCAACAATCGCATCTTCAATTTGCGCCAACTCTTGCGCCGAAGGCTCTGCCATACTGCTGTAGCCCGGTATAATCGCACCGACTTGGTCGAAACCGTATTCATCGACAAAGTAGCCCAACAGGGTGTGATCGGTAATAATCTGGCGGTTTTCGGCAGGAATTTGCGCTACCTGTTCGCGAATCCAGGCATCCAGTTGCATTAGCTCCGCGGCGTAGGCGTCGGCGTTGGATGAATAGGTGAGCGCATTGGCGGGATCAAACTCATTGAGTTTGCGCGTGATCGTATGCACCCACACCAGCACATTATTCGGGTCTGTCCACAGGTGCGGATCGCCGCCGCCGTGCCCAACTTCGTCTTCGTGATCGCCGCCGTCGTGCCCAACTTCGTCTTCGTCGGCTTGGGCGAGCAATTCAATGCCCTCGTCGAGATACACTACCCGCTCGGCGGCTCCGGCGCTCTCGATAAGGTTGTCAAGGAAGGCTTCCAATCCGGCACCGTTGGCGAAAATAATATCTGCATCGGCGACTTTGGCGACATCTTGCGGGGTGGGATCAAAACTGTGCGGATCGGCGCCGGCGGGCAGCAAAATCGCCAAATGGATATGTTCCCCGCCGACCTGCGAGACCACATCCCCGACGATGGTTGTCGTGGCAACTACGGTGAGGCCTGCTGTTCCCGCTGCCGATTCTGCCTCCGGGGCGGGTGCGGCGCAGCCTGCCAGCAGGATAACGGTCAATAATGTCAGCCAATATTTCATGCTATGTTTACTCCTAATTGAAAAACATTTTCATTTGCGGGCGAATTTTACTGCCCTCAGTAGCCCCCGTCAAGAAGAATGCAGACCTCCGAGATTTTCATAAATCTCGGAGTTTTTTTACGGCATTTCTAACCCATGCGCTTCGAGCAAATTGGCATCGGCCAGTAACTTTTCCGTGGAGCCATCGGCGACAACGCGGCCCTCGTCCATGATGACCATGCGCGGGAAGAGTTCCTGCACCATGTGTAGATCGTGCGTTGAGACCAGCATGGTCTGCGGCAGCTCGCGCAGCAAGTTGATTAGCGCGCGGCGGGAGCGCGGATCTAGGCCCGCGGAGGGTTCATCGAGGACGAGAATTTGTGGCTGCATGGAGAGCACGGTGGCAATCGCGATGCGTTTTTTCTGCCCCATGCTGAGATGATGTGAAAGCCGCTCACCAAAATCTTCCATTTGAACCGCGGCCAGGGCTGCTTCTACGCGGGCGTAGATTTCATCTTCGGGCAGGCCCATGTGCAGCGGGCCAAAGGCTACATCGTCAAACACTGTGGGGGAGAAAAGCTGGTCGTCGGGGTTCTGGAAAACCACCCCCACCAGGGCGCGAATCATCGGGAGATGCTCATCGCTGATGGGCAAACCCCCAACCGTCAGACCACCTTCCCCACGTAGAATCCCGTTGAGGTGCAGCATCAGAGTTGATTTGCCAGCCCCGTTTGGCCCTACCAGGGCCACTTTATCCCCCGAACATAGATTCAGATGGACATCTCGCAGGGCAATATGTCCATCCGGGTAGGCAAAATTAAGCTTCTCGATTTGGAGAATATCGCCCTCGCAATCGGGCAGAATAAATTGTTGTGTGCTTGGGTGTTTTACAGGCATTAGCGGTACCAGCCGATGAGTTGAATTAGAAGCAGCATGGGGATCGAAGAAAACAGCGTCAGCCAGTCGCGGTGCTGCATGGTGTGCGGGTTGAGTGTGCGGATGTGCCCGGTATAGCCGCGGGCGAGCATGGCGTTGTAGATGCGGTCAGAGCGTTCGTAGCTGCGCAGAAATAACTGACCGGCCATCTCGCCGGTAATTTTGGCGCGCCAGAACAGGCTGCCGCCGCGCTTGTATCCTGGCAACCCGGCGCTGCGGGCTTCGCGGGCGCGCAGCAACCGGTAGGCTTCGTCGGTGAGCACGAAAAGGTAGCGATACAAAAAGGCGATGATCGTGGTGAGGGTGCGCGGGGCTTTGAGATGCTCGAAGGCGTGAATCAGGTCGGGGAATTGGGTGGTGGTGACGAGTAGAATCGCCATCTGCACTGAGAGCCAGGAGCGCGCCAGAATGCTGAAGAAACGCAAGACGCCGAAATCGGTGGGGATGAGGGTAACGAAGCCGAGATTCCACTCGGCGAGGGGAGTGCCCGACGGGGAAAAAATTGCGCTGACCGCGGCGACTGCGAAGGGCAAGGCCACAAACGAACGCTTGAAGGTGTAGCCCAGCCCCAAATGGGCGCGTTCATTACCCCATAGCAGTAGCAGCCAGGCCGCGGCAAAAGCCAGCCAACTGCCATCGGGCAGCAGCGCATTCGAGAGGATATATCCTACGGTGAGCAGCACTTTAACGCGCGGGTCAAGGCGGTGAAGGGCGCTCTCGTGGGCGCGAAATTGATCAAAGGCGTGGATGTGCATGGCGGGTGATGTAGAGCAGCAGGGAGTAGGGAGTAAAAATACTGCCTACTCCCTGCTGCCTGCTCTCCGCAAACTGCGCCCCAGCAAAACCAGTAGCCCCATCAAAATCAGCGCGCCGATGACTCCGGCGAAAATGGTGGAGAGGGCGGTTTCGCCGAGGAAGGGGATCGTGTAATCGGGCAAAATTTGATAGGATGCGGCTTTTCCATCGGCGAGAAAACCAAGATTTTCGGCTACACGCTCCAGCCCGTCCGGAGAGCCGGATGCCAGGGGAGAAATCATTACTGCCAAAAAAGTGACAAGTATTCCGGCCATAATCCAGCCGCGCCCGCCGCTGGCCGCGGTTTTCTCCGCGTTGAGCAAGTCGGGGCGCGTGCGCTCAATGAAGGCCAATGCGGCAACCGTAATCAGGGCTTCGCCAACGCCGATCAGAATATGCACGCCCAGCATGGCCGGTAGAACAATCTCCAGGCGCGAAGTGCCGCTCAGCCAGAGTTGCAGCGCGGTCAGCAGGGCGGCGGCCATGGTTGCCAGCCAGGCGGCGGCTCCGGCTATAGTCAGGCGCAGCCCTTTTTTCGCACCGCCGACCATGCGATAAAGTCCAAAGCCGATTACCGCGGTGAGAATGCCCATATTGAAAATATTTGCACCCATGACCAACAGGCCGCCATCCTGAAAGAGCAAACCCTGAACAGCAATTACAGCGGTCATAACTAAAATGCCCGCCCAGGGGCCGAGCACAATCGCCGCCAGCGCGCCGCCCAAAAAGTGACCGGATGTGCCCCCTGCTACGGGGAAGTTGAGCATTTGCGCGGCGAAGATGAAGGCCGCCATCACGCCCATCAGCGGAATTTGTTTCTCGCCGAGGGTTTTATTGGTCTTTGAGATTGCCAGACCAACCATGATGATAGTGGCCGCCCAGAAAATCAGTGAGATGACCAGGTTAAGAAATCCATCGGGGATGTGTAGGGGTGTGGGAGAGAGTAACATTTTGAGTCTCCAAAAGCTTAACGCAAAGCCGCAAAGGAATTAATATAAAAATCTTTGTTTCTTTGCGTCCTTGTGTTAATTTATTCTACGGGCAATTTTCACAGACGCCAAAAATCGACAGATGCTGCAGGTCGGCGGTGAAGTTGTATTGGTTTAGCAAATTGGTTTCGAGGGGATTGAGTAAAGCATAATCGGCCTCAATCACGTGGTTGCAGTGGCGGCATACCAAATGAATATGCGGGCCATGCTTGCGAACCGAGAAGACTATTTTGCCTTCGCCGAGATCGTTGCGGCAGGCCATACCTTCTTCCCAGAGCGTTTCTAGTGTTCGATAGACAGTTGCCAGATTGATGGCCTGAGTGTGCTGGCGCAGCTTGGTGAGTACATCTTCGGCAGTCATGTGTTGCTCACTGTGGGCGATGACCTGAATAATCATCTCCCGCTGTGGGGTGATGCGGTAGTTGCGCTGGCGCAGGGTATCGATCAGGGTGTTGCAATGCGACATAATAATCTTCTCTGTTGCGAATATTTGCAATAAATAATATTATATAATATTATTGTGAATTGTCAACGGGGAAGCTTTCCCCTGAACGCGAAACCTGAATTTTAGTGTAGTACTAAAGGGCTAATGGTTATCTGCCAGTTAAATCGGGTTGGTTTGATATAATCTGCACAATCTTTTGGAGGTTTTGGTATGTTTCAATCGTTTGATTCTCGCCGTGAAGATGAAGCGCGTATAAGCAGCGAAGGACGTTTACCGCCGGGCCAAGCGTTGACGCAAAAATTCCCTGTGCTGCATTACGGGCCGGTGCCTGCTTTTGAGCCTGCGGCTTGGGATTTTCGCGTTTGGGGCGAAGTCGAGAATACGGTTGTTTGGAGTTGGGATCAATTTTTGAAACTGCCGCGCACCACGCTCAAAATGGACATCCATTGTGTGACGCGTTGGAGCAAGTTCGATACCATGTGGGAAGGGGTCTCATTGCGCACGCTGATTGATGAGGGTTTCATTCAACCCACAGCGGAGGCCGCGTATATAATTCAACACGCCGAACATGGATATACCACCAATCTGCCGCTGGAAATTATGCTGCAAGATAATTTCTTGTTAGCCACCCACTTCGATGGCGAAGCTCTCACCCCCGAGCATGGCTATCCACTGCGGGGCGTGGTTGGGCATATCCCCCAGCGGGAAGACATCCAAACTCCCTATCTTTGGAAAGGCGCAAAATGGCTGCGCGGTCTTGAATTTGCCAAAAATGATCGCCCCGGATTTTGGGAGCGCGCCGGGTATCACAATGATGCCGATGTTTGGGATGAAGAGCGTTTTGCGTAAATAAGAATAAACTCGATGAATGGTAAACGCGTTCTGATTATTGAAGACGATCTTGATAATACTACCCTGTTGCGCATCGTGCTTGAGCGTGAGCAATATGAAGTGATTTGCGCGCAAGATGGGCAGGATGGCGTACTGGCTGCGCGTGCGTCTCGCCCTGATTTAATTGTTCTGGACCTGGATATGCCCCGACTGAATGGTTGGGATGTTTTGAAGCAAATCAAAAATGATCAGAAAATGAAGCCAATTCCGATTGTGGTGGTCACGGCGCACCTAATGAAAGATGAGCGCAATAAAGTGTATGCTGCCGGGGGCGCAGGTTATGTGCAAAAACCCTTCGGCATTCAAGAATTGGTAGAGGAAATTCAACGCCTGCTCTAACGCAGACCAGGTTCTTATTTTTGCACTATTCTGGGGGGATTATGGTGAAAACTTCGTAATTAATATCTAAGTGATCGCGTTGTAGAGTCGGGCAATTTTTGGCGGCATGGTCATAAGGCAACACAACGTGTGTAACTCCCTCTTCATACAGTTCTTCGAGAGTTGCACAGCCGTAGGTCGCGATTGTTGCTTGATACAGGCGACCCGCCATGCGCACGCGACGGTACCATTCCAGCACTTCCTCATCTTTATAGGGGATGGATTTGAACTCCACAAAGACAGCGGCTCCTGTTTCCAGACGAAAATTCTGCAAATTGAGTGGAATCACGTAAACTTGCCCGGGGGCGAATGTTTCGACAACGTGGGCGATCATTTTTTTATCGGGGCTGGTTGCACGATCCTGGGCGTTGACTATAAAAATGCCTGCTCCGGCCAGCGCCAGCAAAATCGCCGCGGTAAGGCTGATATTCAACAGCGCGCGCTCATGGCGTTGGATGAATGCAGCAAAACGGTGGCAAAACCATTGCAGTGCGGCGCCCACCAGCACCGCCAGTGATAACGGCATCAGCACCGTGGAGATGCGCCAGGGGAATAACAACGCCAGAACATGATTTCCAGTGAAAATTTGAGCTGCGGTTAACAGAGAGGCAACCAGGAAAGGAACCAGCAAAATATAGAATAAACGCGTCTTATGCGTTACATAGATGGCGATCAGCATCAGGCCGATTTTCACGGCTGCGGTTAGGTCCCACCATTCGGCGGGCAGCGCATGATGCGGGATGCGAAATTCAACCAACAAGCGCTGCGCTTCGGCAATCAGCGTTGGCCCGGTAGGAGAGAAGACGATCAGTGCATGATACAAGATCGGCAACACGCCCAACAACGCCAGCAGCCCCAACCAAAGCGGTTGGCGTATGTTGCGCTGTTCCCACAACAGAATGCCCATGAAGACCGCGGTCAGTACGCCTGCGCTGAGTAGATAGGTCGGGTGGAAGGTGGCGGCCAGCACCAGCGGCAGCACGCTCCACAGGGTTTTGCCGCGCAAGAAGAGATTAATCGCCAGCAGCAAAAGCACGCCAAACGTACTCGGCTGTAAGACCTCGCCCAGCAGACGCTGACCCGCCAGGCCGCCGTCAAAAAGATAGGCCCAGTTTGCGCCCAGGCTGCGCACCAGCACAAAGCGCAGGGCCGCGGCATTAAAACCGATGAACAGGGTTAAAAACAGCCCGCGTGAGAGCCGCGTTTGCCCGGTGTTGAAAATCTGTTGAATAATGCCCAATAAGCTGAAGAGATAAATTCCCGCCAGAACCCCAAAATACAGGTAAAAAACCGGCGGCCAGGCCAGCAAGCGATAGGTGATAAAAACTAATCCGCTGAAAACTGGTGTGGGGTCGAGTGTATTTGCTAACCAATCGACGCTGAGATCGCCCCAGCCTGCTTTTGCGAGGCCGTGTAGAAAGTACTGATTCTGGTTGGATGTGAACAGTGGGGCCTGAGAGTAGGCCAGTGTGAAGAGAATGCTCCACAAGAGGAGAAAAGGAATCTGTTTTTTGGTGAGTATATTCACGAGATGAGGGGGGCGTGTCAAGGCGTCAGTTTTCTTCGCGGTGATGAAAATTTTTCGATACCGGTTCAATGCGCTTACACTCTCCCCGGCGAATTTCGTAACTATCGAAGTCGCGCGCCACGCGCACGTTATTAAAATTGGCACGGGCTTCTGATAATACATCGCGTTCGCGATAACGCCGCGAGAGATGTGTCAGAATCAGGTGTTTAGTTTCGGCATCGGTGGCAAAATTGGCTGCTTGCTGTGCGGTAAGATGTCCAAATTGGCGTGCCATATCCACCTCTGATTCGAGATACGTTGATTCGATAATCAGCGCATCCAAACCACGCAGATGTTCGAGCAAGTTGTCGGTGCGGCCGGTATCGCCGACAAGCGCCATGCGCACGCCCTCGCGCACCGGGCCGAGTACCTCATCGGGGTGAATCTCGCGCCCATCGGGCAGAGTCACCACCTCGCCTCGCACGAGTTGTCCACGCCACGGGCCGGGGGGAATATTCAGCGCATCGGCCTTGTCTGTTAAAAAGGGGCGACGCGAGGTCTCCTCAAACAAATATCCCAATGAGGCTGCCCCGCGGTGAGTAACATCAAACGCCGATACGCTGAAATCTTTATTCGTGAAAATAACCCCCGGCGAAATGGCTTCCAGACGCACATCAATGGGCGGACGCACGCCCCGAAAAACAACTTGGAAGAGCAAATCGTCAATGCGCTCAAGCGTGCGCGCCGAGCCCATAATCACCATCTCATCCATCGTTTCCCAGCGCGCCAGGGTTGATACCAGCCCCCCCAGCCCCAGAATATGGTCGAGATGGCTATGGGTGATCAGGATGCGGTTTAGCCCCTTAAAGCCCAACCCTGAACGTAAAATTTGCCGTTGGGTGCCTTCGCCGCAGTCGATCAAAAAGCGGTGTTCATTATGTTGAATCACCTGCGATGACAGCCCGCGATGAAACGAGGGTGCCGAAGCAGAAGTGCCGAGAAAAGTAATCTGAAACAAAATTTGTTTTCCTTTCGAGAAGTAGCCTATTCTACCGCAAGGCGATTGATCGCCCAAGCCTTTTCCTTGAGCCGAGAGTATCAGCCCATTTGTGCTATAATCCTCAGCATGGCCCGCAAAAAAACGTCCTCATCGCGTAAAAAAACCAGCCCCAAAAAACGCAAAACAGTTGCCCCCAAACGCCCGGGGTTATCCCTGGATCGCAAACTCGATATCGCCGGGGTGGTCATGGCTGCGATTGGCTTGCTGACTCTCTTTGGGATGCTCGCGCCCAACAACAGCGCTATCATGGGCGGCTGGCTGGGGATCGTGTTGCAACTTTTTGGCTGGGGTGGCTATATTTTGCCGTTGGGCCTGATTGTGGTTGGTTTGTGGCTGATTTTTCGCAATTTCGAGCGCTTGCCGCAGCTCTCGTTGGAACGCGCTGTCGGTATTTTTCTGCTATATGTGTTTTTGCTGGCGCTCTTTTCTTTTTTCGCACATCTCATTGAACTCAGCGCCCTGATTACACTAAACCCTGAAACCAGTGGCGGGGGTGTTCTGGGCGGGTGGTTTTTCAATTTACTGAACTCATTACTAGGCATTGGCGGAGCGCTGGTGATTTTGTTCGCCTGGCTGGTGCTGGCGCTGGTTATCACCCTGGATATGACCGTTTGGGAGATGTTCCGTTGGCTGGCTCCTTTGGGGATGAGTTTTCGCTCGGCGCGGCAACGTGTTTTCGATGGGATGAGGACGATCCTGAAGAAGATTTTCCCCCCACCCCAACAGGCTATGCCGACGCGGCCCGCGGCGGGGGTGGCCGTTCCTCAGGGGGCAGCACCCTCACAGGGCTTGTCCACCGAACAGCCCAATGCCGAACCCGTGCCCCCCCCCCACGAGTGGGTGCTTCCTGGGGTGGATGAAATCCTGGAAGCCGGTGACGAAGTCCCGATTGATGATGAATTTGATCGCCAACGCGCCAGAACCATCGAAGAGACGTTGGCATCCTTTGGCGCGCCGGGGCGTGTCGTCGAGATCAACCGCGGCCCCACGATAACACAATTTGGCATCGAGCCCGATTTTATTGAATCGCGCGGTACGCGGCGGCGCGTGCGCGTGAATAAAATTGCTAACCTGGCCGACGATATGGCCCTGGCGTTGGCCGCCACGCGTGTGCGCGTTGAGGCGCCCGTTCCGGGCAAGGGCTACGTGGGGATTGAAGTGCCCAATGAAAATTCTGCACTGGTATCGTTGCACGATGGCATTACCAATGCAGCTTTCAGCCGACTCGATAGCCGTCCGTTGAGTTTTGCCCTGGGGCAAGATGTGGCCGGTAACGCCGTGGCGGCTGATCTGGCAGCCATGCCGCACCTGCTCATCGCCGGGACAACCGGTTCTGGTAAGTCGGTGTGTGTCAACGCGATTATTGCCTGTCTGTTGGTACATAATACCCCCGATGAACTGCGCCTGATTATGGTGGACCCCAAACGTGTGGAGCTAACCGGTTATGACGGCATTCCGCATTTGCTGGCTCCGGTGGTTGTCGAGCTAGACCGTGTGGTGGGCGCGCTGCAATGGGTGACGCGCGAGATGGATCAGCGTTACGAGAAATTTGCCGATATTGGGGCGCGTAATCTGATCGATTACAACGCCCAGGCCGATTCGCACGGGCTGCGCAAGCTGCCCTATTTGGTAGTCATCATAGACGAATTGGCCGACCTGATGATGCTGGCCCCCGATGAGACCGAACGCTCGATTACGCGCATGGCGCAATTGGCGCGCGCCACCGGCATTCATATGGTGATTGCCACGCAGCGCCCCTCGGTAGATGTGGTCACCGGGCTGATTAAGGCCAACTTCCCCGCCCGGATTGCTTTCGCCACAGCATCGGGGACGGACAGCCGCGTGATCCTTGACCAGCCCGGCGCCGAGCGGTTGCTGGGCCGCGGCGATATGCTCTTTATGGCGCCCGATGCCCCCGCAGCGGTGCGCTTGCAGGGTGTCTTTGTCTCTGATCTGGAAATCTTGCGGCTGGTGCAATACTGGCGCAGGCAGCATGGCTATGTTGCCCCCACTTCGGTGGCTACTGCCGCCGGAGGCTACCCCGATGGCGTGCCGCGCCATATCCCCCTCAAGCAATTGGAATTCTGGGACGAAGAGAAGATGAAGCCAGACAAGGACCGCGATGTACTCTACGATGAAGCCGTAGACCTGATCCGGCGTAAGGGGCGCGCCTCGGTTTCGATGTTGCAGCGTGCCCTGCGGATTGGTTATACCCGCGCTGCGCGTCTGATTGACACCCTGGAGCAAGATGGCATCATCGGCGGTTCTACGGGCAGCGCGGCGCCGCGCGATGTGCTCGATTATGGGCCAGCCGCGCCGCCCGCGGATCAAGATTAGTTATGGAAGACCTCACAAAACTCCCCAATATCGGGCCAGTATTGGCCGAAAAACTGAAAGAAATTGGTGTCAATACCTATGACGATCTGGCCGAGATGGGCAGCGTCGAAGCATTGATCCGCATTGGGCAGACAGATATAACCGCGTTTGCCAATATGCTCTATGCTCTGGAGGGGGCCATTCTGGGTGTACGCTGGCATGACATTCCCAAGGATTATCGGGAAAAAGTTAAAAACGAGTTTTATCGGGCGATTGACGTGCAGCCCAAACGATAACGCTTTCTTCCTAATTTCGTTACTGCATATGTCGTCGTCGGAAGAGCCACACCCCAATAGCAAAATACGCCAGCGATAGCAGCGTCAGGGCGAAAAATTCATAGGCCAATTCGCTAAAATTTACCCCTAATGTGAAAATCTTATTCAGCGCTGAAACAGCGTGCGTGGGCGGCAAAAAATCGCCCAAGCCGATCTCAATTTCGCCTACGCGAAACAGTACTGGCATCGGGACGGGGAAGGCTGCACCGCTCAGGAACATGAAAAACCCCAGGGGGAAATTAGCAATCACAAAGGCTTGCGAGACTGTGCGTGAGAAGGCGGCCACAATCATCCCTGTGCCGATAATTGAAAAACCGGTCATAATGCCAATTATGATTGCCATCCAAATGGCGCCCTGACTGCGAAAACCCAGCGCCACAGCTACGCCAAAGGTTAACAGCACTTCGGCAATTGCAATCACTAATAACCAGGCGGTGGTCCCCCCAATTAATTCAAACGCTGTCAGGCGAGTCATTTGCAAGCGACGGAGAGTGCCGCTCTCGACTTCGCGCGTCAGCAGCATGGCTGCCTGGAAAATCATCAAGATGACTGCCAGTACCAGCAGTCCGGGGACATAAATCTCGAATTCGGTGCGCGCCGCCGAAGCCCCCAAAGCTGTCTCCACAAGTTCAACGGGGCGCGGCACCCCTGTCGTGTCAGCTATATACTGATCTATGGCGCTCATCGCCATGACCGCTGCAATGGTGTAATAGGGATTGGAAAGATCGCCGACAAACTCAAGCGCCGTGGATTGTCCATCTTCGCCCAAAAGCACTGTTGGAAAATCAGAAGGAATAATAATGAGCAACGCCGCGCCGCGGTTGCGCAGTTTCTTTTCTGCCTGAGAACGATCTTCAGTTTCATGCACTCGCAGCATATTACTGCCATCTTTATAGGTGAGATTTTGCATCTCCAGGATGGCCTGCTCTCCGGCGTTGGGGCTGCTTGTATCCTGATTGATGACTAATACTGCATACGAGGTGGAGGCATTGCCCCCGGTGAACATCCAGTACAACAGCACAAAGAGCGGCGCGAAGGCCAAACTCAGACCCAGCACCCATAGATCGCGCTTTTGCTCCTGGGCGCATTTGCGGAACACGCTCCAAAATCTCATTGGCGCAACCCCCGCCCGGTGAGAGCGATAAAGACATCTTCAAGGGTGTTGGCGCGCAAATGTACTTCGCCGATCTTGGTTCCGGCCTGGCGCAATTTTCCGATAATCGCAGGAATTTTCTCAACCATGTTATGCCCGCGCAAGACGATCTTCCCGTTGGTCAGTGTGGCTTCGGCAGCCAGTGACTGCATTACGGCCAGCACTTTCTCCTCCGATGAGATATTCTGCACAGCGATCTCCAGAACGTCGCCAGCCCCAATGGAATGCTTGAGGGCCTCGGGCGAGTCGAGTTTCAGCAGCCTGCCGTGGTCTATAATGGCTACGCGGTCGGCCATGCGCTCGGCTTCATCCATATTGTGCGTGGTCAGGATGATGGTTTTTTCGCGCGCCAGCGAACAGATGTATTCGCGCACCAGCACGCGGCTTTGCGGGTCGAGGCCAGCTTCGGGTTCATCGAGGATGAGAATCTCCGGGTTGTGGATCAACGCCAGGGCCAGGTTGAGTCTGCGCTTCATCCCCCCGGAGAGTGTGGCAGCCAACTCGTTGCGCTTGTCACTCAACCCCAGGGTGTCGAGTAGTTCATCCCCGCGCTGGCGGGCTGCCCGGCGCGGCATGGCGTACATCTCGCCGATAAATTCCAACTGTTCAATGCAGGTTAATTTTTCCCACAAAATGGTCTCTTGCGGGCACACCCCCACGCGTGTACGCGCATAAAGACTGCCGCCATGCACCGACTCGCCATGAATAAAAACCTGCCCGGCATCGGGTGGCAACAATCCACAAAGCATGTTGATTGCAGTGGTTTTGCCCGCTCCGTTTGGCCCCAGCAAACCCAATATCTCCCCCTGGAAAATCTCCAGGCTGAGGTTGTCTACGGCGGTAAGCTTGCCATAGCGTTTGACGAGCTTGTCGGCACGCAAAATAATCGCTGGCATGGGCTTTCGGTTTTACTCCGCTAACAAATAGGCCATAATCCATTGCGTGGTGGCTACCAGCGCATCGGTATGCGTGCGCTCGTAGTTGTGCGAAGCATCCACGCCGGGGCCGATGAGCGAGACGGTTACATCGCCCCCGGCTCGCCAGTAGGCCTCGCCATCGGAGCCATAATAAGGATAAATATCTACTTTGTAGGGAATTTCGTATTCATCGGCCAGGGCGCGCAGTTTTTCGTTCATGCCATAGTGATACGGGCCGCCCGAATCTTTGACGCATAATGTGGCGTGAAACTCATCCGAAGTTTGGCCGTCGCCGATGGCTGCCATATCTACGGTGAGCAGTTCAGCCATGTCGGGGGGGAAGCCCACTGCCGCGCCGTGCCCGACTTCTTCGTAGTTGCTGATATGCAGAATGGTGGTTTGGGCCGGTTTCAGCCCGGTGTCGCTAAATGCTTTAACTGCCGCCACAATATTGGCAACGCAGGCTTTGTCGTCGAGATGGCGCGAACGCACAAAGCCGTTGGTGATTTCGACGCGCGGGTCAAAGGCCACAAAATCGCCAACTTCAATGCCCAGGGCACGCGTCTCTTCGGCGGATGTGGCGCGCACATCCAGGCGGATTTCGACGCTATCGTCGTCGCGTTTGGTTTCGCCGACATCGCTCCCGTACACATGCACGCTGGATTTGGTCAGTAGCAGCGAACCGCGGATTTGATCGCCCGCGCGGGTGAAAACTGTGCAGCCCTCGCCTTCTACCGTATTCCAGGGGAAGCCGCCGATGCGGGTCAGTTTCAGGCGGCCATTGGACTTGATTTCCTTGACCATCGCCCCGAGGGTATCCACATGGGCGGTGACGCCGCGCGGGGCCGTTGAATCCTCGCCGGGCCAGATGGCGACCAGCGCCCCCTTGCGGGTGTGGGACAGACTCAAAAACGGGAACCCGCGCAGGGCTTGTTCCGTGTAGTCAATCGCCTTTTCGGTGAATCCCGTTGGGCTGGGGATATTCAACAATTCGGTCAGAAAATCCAGCATATAGGTCTGATCAATTTTGGGGAGTGATTTCATGGGTCTTTTTTCCTCGGTCTGCGGTCAAAGTTGCTCAAAGTCCCGAATAATTTTGCGCCACGCATCGGGCACAGGGATGGTTTCACCCGCATGGTAATCATACGCTACCAGCACCGAAGCGCCTTCAGCAAATATCTGCTGGCTTTGGGCGTTTTCAATGCTGTAAATACTTTCCATGCTTTTATTGCCCAGGCGAGTAATGCACATGCCCACACGCAGCGATTGTCCCCACAGAATGGGCGCTTTGAAAGTAAGGTGAGCGTCGGCCATAATCATGCCAAAATCGAAAAACGAACCGCCATCCCAAAGCCCAAGCTGGCGGGCATAGCCCACGCGGGCCTGTTCCAGGTAGGTTAGGTAGCGAGCATTATTGACATGCCCCTGAGGGTCAAGATCGCCATAACGCACGGTGATGGGTTGATAAAAACGGTATTTGGACATGCTTAGATTATACCAATATGCGACTTTAAAAAATCCGGGCGTTATTATTACTGCGCTTTACGGATTGTCTGTTCCGAATTAGAATTGGACGCATGAGCGAAGAAAATTTGCACGAAACCCAACCTACGAATATCACGCCTCCCTCTGTGGAGGATACTTCCCCAACTCGGGTAACGCCTGTCCCTGAAGAAACGCCACCGAAGAAAAAGAAACGCCGTGCCTGGATGAAAACTGCCGGGATGGTTTTGCTGGGCCTGATGTTGATTCTGCTTGTCAGCGGATTTTTTGGCTATCGCAATGGCATCAACCGACGCATGAATCTTGAATTAGAACAAAGAGCATTGCTAACCGCCGAACAGTTCACCCTGGGGGTGCTGGATATGGAAGCCGGGAATTTCGCCAGAGCCAGACAGCGCTTTGAATATGTGATTGGTCTGGACCCATCCTACCCGGAAGTGACGACCAAGCTGGCTGAGGTGCTCATGGTTCTCAATGTGACGGCTACGCCCACGGCCGCGCCAACCCCTACTGAGGCTCCCATTACCCCCACGCCCGATACGCGTGCCATCGAAGAGTTATTTGCAAAAACCAACGGCCATGTTGCCAATCAAGAATGGACAGAAGCCATCGAAACCGCGGAAGAAGTTCGCAAACGCGACGCCGAGTTTTATCCCCTGAAAATTGATGGTATTTTGTACTTATCCCTGCGGATGCGCGGCATTCAGAAGATCGGCCGCGGCAGCCTGGAAGGCGGCATTTACGATCTGACATTAGCCGAGAGTTTCGGCGTACTGGATACCGAAGCCGATGGCTGGCGCAACTGGGC
Source organism: Chloroflexota bacterium (assembly GCA_018648225.1). Taxonomy (NCBI): domain Bacteria; kingdom Bacillati; phylum Chloroflexota; species Chloroflexota bacterium. The sequence goes on along the minus strand of JABGRQ010000081.1, from coordinate 41,842 downwards.
GCGGCTCTACCTCACCGGAGCCAGTTTCTGGGATGTAGACTGGCCGCAAGCGATCAATTATTTTCAGGAACTCGCCTCAATCACTCCCAACCTGCACGATGGCTCCGGCTGGTCGGCTTCACAGCGTTATGTAGATGCGCTGGTTGGGTATGCCAAATTCCTCGAGTCGCAGAGCTACTGGTGTGATGTCGATGAACTTTATGACCAGGCTTTCCAGTATACGGGCAACGCCATCTATCAGGAGATGATGTTGGCGGCGCAAGCCAATTGCCAGTGATGCAAACCCCAACCTGGGCGCTCACGCTTGCATATTGGGTCCATATGCAAGCCACCGTCGTTTGGATCGGTGGCCTGGCTATCTTGTCGATTGTTGTCATCCCCGCGGCGCGCAAAGCCCTCGACGATAATCCGTATGCAGCGTTGCTGGATGCGCTCCAGCGCAAACTGGATCCACTGGCCTGGTTCAGCGCAGCTTTGTTGCTGGGCAGCGGAATGCTGCAAATGAGCGCCAGCCCGCATTATGATGGATTTTTAGCAATCAACAGTTCGTGGGCGGGGGCCATGCTCATTAAGCATCTGGTCTTTGGGTTGATGGTAGCCTTTAGCGCCGCGTTCACCTGGGGGATATTACCGGCTTTGCGGCGGGCGGCGATCAAACAGGCGCGCGGCCGATCCACGCCAGAGATGGGACAACTTCGGCGGCGCGAACGATTATTATTGCAAGTCAATTTAGTTCTGGGGGTGATTGTATTGGCGCTTACAGCCTTCGCGCGTGCAGTTTAAACGTTGGTAGTGCTATGATGATGTCACCGCGTAGCGTGAGGCCGTAGGCCGAAGCATCTAGCGGAGCGAAAAACCAGATAAATGCCATTATTTACGCTGTGCTAGACCCTTCGACTTCGTCTCAGGGTGACAACAAATTTCCTTCATCACTTACATATCATGCACTACCGGAAATAAATCTATTGCGTCTCTGCGCCCTCGCGGTTTTGCGTTATATCTTTTCTACCACCCAAAAATGAGATAATCCGAATACCCGCACCGGCGTGCGTTCCAGAAGTTGCAGTGCGGCTCGCAACGCGCGCCCTAAAGGTCCAAAGCGGGCAATGATATTATCATACGCGCCAAATACGATTGTGTGCTCAATCGTACAAATTTGCAAATTTACAAACAGCTTTTGCATATCTTTGCGGGAATAGACTTTTACATGCGGAGCAAGTTTGTCACGCCACTGGCGCGGCAGCCAGTTGACCAGGGGCTTGTTGCCGAAATGATACTCCCCGCGCCAGTAAACGCCATGCGTCTCAAAGGGATAGCCGCGGTTGGGGCAAAAAATCACCGCACGACCACCCGGTTTGAGTACGCGCACCATCTCGGCCACCGCGGCGCGGTCATCCTGTACATGCTCGATAACTTCGTGGCTCAAAATCAGGTCGTAGCTCTCCGCGGGGAAGGGTAAATATTCACCGGCAGCATTGATAATATACGGCGAGTTAACGTGGGCTTCCGCCCCGCGCTCAAAATCGAATTCCAGCCCAACGACTTCGCCCCCAAAAGTGCTCAATTTCTCCACATACATGCCCACGCCGCAGCCATTCTCCAGCACGCGGCCGCGCACACGTTTCCCGGCGACAGCCAGAATCATCTGCAAGCGGCGATCCTGCCCCGCCCGCCAGACGTAGGAGGGTTCACCGCGTAAAGCGGCTTTGTTGAAATCTCTGTTGGTCATATCAAATGGGTAAATGGCGCACACGAATGTGGCGCTCGCTAACACTGGCTACAATCCCCTGATCCAATACATCCGAATGCTTTCTTATAATCTCTGCCAGGTAAATTTGAACCGTGACTGGTCGCATATCCTGTAAGCGAAAAATGATCACGCTCGGATCATCGCGTTGGCTGAGTGCCATCAAGTCGCCAAAATCTAAATCATGTGTGAGGACAACTCGCTGTTCGCGGCGCGCTTTTTCAAGTATTTTTTCATCCGATAATCGCTCGAGGTCTTCATCGTGCAGATGAACGGCATCATGACCAGTTTCGCGTAGCCAATCTACAATTTTGGGCGAGATGCCCATGTCGGCCAAGAATTTCATACGGAGGCGAATTCAAACTCACGGATTGACTCATCGGCAAGCAAAGCTGCATAGCGCAAGGCCTGTTGAATATCTTCCGGCTCCAGGTAAGGGTATTCTTTGATGATCTCATTGGACATCAGGCCATTGGATACTAAATTAACAATCATGGCTACAGAGACTCGCATTCCACGAATGCAGGCGCGCCCCCCTAAAATATTTGATTCGAAAGTTATTCGATCAAAACCAGTCATATGTGTGTTCCTTTCCAGATAGCTGATTTCATTATACCCCAGGCCCCATTTCGCCGAATTGCCATTTTAGGTAGCTGTCATTTTCAATGCCGATACGCGCCAGGGCACGCCCGACAATGTGATTCACCATCTCATCAAGCGTAGCGGGGCGCGCATAAAAAGCAGGCACAGGTGGAAAGATAATCGCCCCGGCTTGGGCAGCCAAATCCATCAGGCGCAGGTGGCCGCGATGCAGCGGGGCTTCGCGCACTACCAGCAGCAGGGGACGGCCTTCTTTGAGAGTCACATCGGCGGCACGGGAAAGCAAATTATCGGAGTAGGAATTGGCGATTGCAGAGAGCGACTTGATTGAGCAGGGGATGACGATCATGCCGAATGTGTCAAAAGAACCCGATGCGATCGATGCGCCAATATCATTGTGTTTGTGGACGACATCGGCGAGGGCGAGGACATCATTTACTTTCCAGTCGGTTTCCTGCTGAATGGTGAGCCGCGCTGCCGGAGAGACGATTAGATGCGTTTCGACCTCGGGGTGGGTGCGCAGGGTTTTCAGGGTGCGTATCCCGAGGATTGCCCCTGACGCGCCGCTGATTCCTATAATGATGCGTTGACTCACTTCACTCCCCAATGGATTGCCACCACGCCAAACATGCGCCGCTGAAAAGCGACTTCACCAAAGCCTGCGCCACGCATTTTCTCGGCTAAATCTTCGGCCAGCAGGAAATTTTCGGATGTGTCGGGCAAATAGGTGTAGGCTTCGGCTTCGCCGGTGAGCAGCTTGCCCAACGCGGGGATGATCGTGTGCATGTGGAATGCGATCAGCGGGGCCAGCGGGCCGGGGCGCGGCTTGGTAGTATCGAGTGAGATCATGCGTCCGCCGGGCTTCAGCACGCGATATTGTTCCGCCAAGGCTTGAGGCAGATCAATTACATTGCGCAACAAAAATCCGGAGATGACTGCGTCAAATGTGTTATCGGGGAAAGGGATATTCAACGCATCGACCGCAGACCAAAGTGCGAACCGGCCAGTCGGGCGTTCCCGGCCAATCTTCATCATTTCAAGGGTGAAGTCGGCAGCGATGGCGCGGGAATCTGGATTCTGTTTGAGGGTCTCAAAACTCAGGTCGCCGGTGCCCGCCCCGAGGTCCAGCACGAGGCTCTTGTAGGGGGGCAGGGACGCCCTCCGGATGACCTCCCGCCGCCAGCGCGCGTCTTGTCCCATGGTCATTAAGCGGTTCATCACATCGTAGCGGGCTGCGATGCGGGTAAACATAGCTTGAACGTATGAAGCCCGTTCATGGCCTGTGAGGTGAGTCATGCAGTTTGTGCCCCTCTCCCGCAAGAGAGGGGCAGGGGGTGAGGGGCGGTTACTTTGCGCCAGCCGCCGCCTTGACATCGGCGATGGCTTTTTCGACGTTGACGAAGGGCAGAATGATAAGCCCCATCACGAAGAAGAAGATCAGCGAGAGCAGCGCCGGGCGCAGACTACCGAAGGCCTGGTTCATGATACCGAAGATCAACGGTCCAATCCAGGAGGTGCCGCGCTCAGAGATTTCGTAAAAAGAATAGTACTCTGCTTCTTGCCCATCAGGGATCATCTGTGCGAAAAGGCTGCGGCTGATGGCCTGACTACCGCCCATCACCAGCGCGATGAAAGCGCCTAAAATCCAGAATTGCAGCACGCGCGTTTCACCCTGCAAGCCAGCATAGGCAAAGATAACCACGCCCGACCAGACTACCAGGCTGATGATAATGGAGCGTTTGGCCCCCACCCATCCGGCCAGTTTGCCCCAGAAGAGCGCGCCGCCGAAAGCCACAAACTGAATCATCAGGATGACCATTGTCAGCGTGCTCTGATCGAGTTCAAGTCCGCCGCGCACCAGTGGCGCTGCAGCAAATGTGGCTGCGACCGCGATCACAGTTTGGATGCCATCGTTGTAAAGGAAATAGGCCAACAGGTATTTAAGTGTTTCAGGGAAATTCCTGATCTCTTTGAGGGTTTTGCGCAACTGACCAAAACCCATCTTGAGGTAGGTTGTGCCCGCGGGCAATTGGCGCGAAGCCTTGCGCGAACGCAAGCGTGCCCAGGTGATGAACGAGAACCCCAGCCACCACACACCGGCAGAAGCCAGATTGATGCGCACAGCCAAATTGCTGGGAACCCCCAGGTCTTCACTGAACATGTAGAAGGCCAGGTTGAAAACCAAGAGCAACCCGCCGCCGAGATAACCCAGCGCCCAACCGTAAGATGAAACCCGGTCGCGCTGATCTTCGGTGGCAATGTCGGGCAGGTAGGCATTATAAAAAACAATCGCGGCGCCAAATGAGAGATTGGCTAGCAAGAAAAGCACGCCGCCCAGCCACCATACAGGTTGAGTGATAAAGAACATGGCGATCGTAGCAACCGCGCCGATGGTGGCGAAAACCTGCATCATTTGCTTACGCAGATGCGAATAGTCGGCGATAGCGCCCAAAATGGGTAGAAACAAAACCTGCAAAAAGACAGACAGAGAAACAGCATATGGTAGAAATGAATCGGGGGCAATCGGTATGCCGAGAAAACGCGCCATGCCATCGGGATGGGCTTGTGCCGCGGTGGCTGCCAGCGAGGCCAGATACGGGCCGAGGAAAACCGTCCCTACCGTAGTGCTGAAGGCCGAGTTGGCCCAGTCGTACATGCCCCAGCCAAAAATTTCGCGCTTGTCATTGGGTTTGAGTTTAGACATAATAGCTCCTTAATGTGTGAGGAAAGGAAAAACACCCAATCAAGTTAAAGGTTACAGGTTAATAGTTGAAGGTGGTATGCTACTTTCAACCGTTTATAAATCGTTTCCATACGCCCTTCCCCAATGCTGCTGTGACACGCCCGGCGAGTAACTCAAATTCAAAAATCGTGCGCTGTTCGGCAGCCGCGATCGCGTAGGGGAACAGCTCGCCGCGTTCGGGATAATCCAGATTCATTTTGGCGTGTGAATCTTCGGGCAAGCGCGGATATACCCAGGGTGTAAAAAAGGGCAGCAGATAGATCAGCGCTTCGCCGAAGTAGATTCTTCCAGAGTGCAGCTCCGGATGTGTAAGCAAAACTTCATCCAGGGCAGGTACCCCCGAGGGCGTGGGCAGTGCTTCGGCTCCGTTGAACTGATCGCGCCATAAATAAACATAATTGCTGTGGGCATAAAAATCCTGTGCAGCGTGCGTCAAACGTCCAAAAGCCTGCCATGCTGCGGTTATATCGGCGCCATTCTGCAATACACGCTGCACAATCTGGCGCTGAGCTTCCATATAGGCATACCCGGCTTCAAAGGCATTGCTATCGAAATGATATTCATCGTGTCCAATCAGGGCCAACAGGCGATCCTGATTCAGATTGGCGGCAATCATCGTTTCCAACGCCGCCGGGCTGATACGCGTACTCAGGGTTTTGGTGAGCATTCCAGAGTGGTAGATGGCTTCCATAGCTTTTCACCACGGAGACACAGGGAACACAGAGAATTTTTTGGCTATTAAAAATTTCTCCGTGCCCTGCGTGCCTTTGTGGTTGATCTATCTCACGGCCCGGCCACGGCTACAGCCAGCCGGTCGGGGTGCAGGTATTTCTGTGCCGCAGTCAGAGCCGTTTCGGGCGTGACCGCGCTCACAAAGTCAGCATAACGTAAATAATAATCCAGACCCAGATCGTAGCGCGCCAGGCTAATCAGCGCGCCGGCCACGCCGCCATTCGATTCCAGCGCCAGCGGCAGCCGCCCAATATAGCTGGCTTTGCTATCCGCAAGTTCGGCCTCCGTTACGGGTTCGGTCACAAAACGCCCAATTTCGGTGCGGATCAATTCGACCGCCCGTTCCACATTGGCCGGGTTCACCCCCGCGCTTACCGACCACGGGCCAGGCCCAACGCCGCCGCTCAGACGGCTGAACGCATAATAGGCCAGCCCGGCCTGCTCGCGCACCACCTCGCCAATCCGCCCCATCATGCCAAATTGCCCCAGCACGCTATTGCCCAGCGAAGCGGCGAAAAATTCATCAGCTTTTCGGGGAGGCCCCGCCGCGCCGATGATAATATTGGATTGAATTTTGCCAGGAATTTCAACCCGCTGCTCGATCAGTTCCCCAAGGGGAGTCAACGCGGGAAGTTGGGGTGATGCGGGTTGGTGAGGGTTAACCCAATCGCCAAGCGCATCCTGCACCCAGGCGACCGCCTGTTGAGCGTCTACTGCACCGACTATGGCAATCACCATGCCGCGCGGACCGTAGTGTTGGGCATGAAAATCTACCAGATCATCACGCGTAATTGCCGAGATGGTTTCCGGCCAGCCATCTTCCGGACGGCCATAGGGATGATCTTTGTAGACAATCTGATCGAAGGCCATACCGGCCATATCGCCGGTATCTTGGGCGCGCAGCGTCAGACCGGTGAGCAGTTGCGCCCGCAGACGTTCAACTTGCTCGGCAGGGAACGCGGGCTGGCGCAAAGTCTCGCTGAGTAATTCCAGTAGCAGGGGCAAATCTTCGACCAATGCACGCCCGCCAAAACCAGTAGTATGCGTCGCGCTGTTATAACTCATGCTGGCGCCAACACTCTCCAGGGCGTTATAAATCCCCTGGAAATCGCGCTGCTGTGTGCCGCGCATCAACGCCGCGGCGGTGAAATCCGCCAGGCCCAGTTTTTCATCGCTATCGAAGAGCGCGCCCACATCTAAATAACCGTTAATCGTCACCGAAGGGCTGTTGAAATTTGAGCGCGCCAGCACGGTGATGCCGTTGGGCAATTCCGCGCGGGTGATGTCATCAGGGCCGGGGAGGGATGAATTTTGAATGCTCATGCTGTCACCCCATTTGTTGGTACATAGGTGCCCAACACGCGGTTGCGCGGGACAAGATAGGTTTGCGCAATGCGTTGCACATCGGTAGGCGTCACCACCGAGAGACGGTCTAAATAGGCGTTGAACCACTCATAGGAGGCAAACATCTCCGCAAAGCCCATCCAAAAACCCTGGTTGGTAATGCTCTCACTGCCATAGGCAAATAAAGCACGTGCCTGTTTGACCGCCCGTTCCACAGCCTCAGCGCTGGGAGGGGCTTGCTGCAAACGCTCAATCGCTTCATCTAGCGCCAGAATTACTTCATCGGGCTTGCGCGCCGGATGTACCGTAATGGTAATCTCGTAGCCAAAAGGATCAATCGTAGCCGGTAAACCGCCACCCACGCCGACGGCCAGATCACCTTCGACCAGTTTTTTATACAGGCTGGAAGTTTTATTCGAGATGCCGCCGCCGAACATATTCAAACCGCTTGGTCCGGTCAGCAAGCTATCCAATACCATAAAGGGGAAAAAATCATCATCCACTGCTCGGGGGGCGTGATAAATCGCCTGAATAAATGCTGTATCGTCCGTACCCTCAACCACCAGGCGATGCTCTCCTCGCAGGGGTGGTTCGGGGCGCGCTTTGCGCGGCGGTTCAACGCCCGCAGGGAGGGCTTCAAATAACCCGCGGATGCGTTCCAGCATTACTGCGCTGTCGAAATCGCCTGCCACGGCCATCGTGGCATTATTGGGCACATAATAGGCGCGGTAGTGTTGGTAAAGATCGTCGCGCGTCATTGTTTCCAGGTCGGCCATATCGCCGATAATTTCATGGTGATACGTGTGTACGCGAAAAGCCGCTGCTCGAACCGCTTCGCCCAACTGAAAAAGCGGCTCATTTTCGTGCCCCTGGCGTTCAGAGATAATCACCGTGCGTTCGGAGTCCACTTCCTCGGGGTCGAAAATGCTGTTGGTCATGCGATCCGCTTCCAGGCTCAGGGCCAGATCAATTTTATCGGCGGGCATCGTCTCAAAATAAGTCGTCCAATCGAGATAGGTGAACGCGTTCCACAATCCCCCTTCGCGCGAAATGGCTTTATCCAACACATTCGATGGAAACTGCGGCGTACCTTTAAATTGCATATGCTCAACCCAGTGTGAAATTCCGGTCTGACCGGGAACTTCATCGCGCGAGCCAACGCGATACCACACCCAGCTACTAATAATGGGTGCGGTGTGTATCTCTTTGAGCATGATTTTCATGCCGTTATCGAGTTGATGGGTGGAAAAAGACTTACTCATAAATACCTCATTTTTTCAATAAAGAATATAAATCACACAGAAAGCCCCAATCTCCCTGACACAAATCCCATTCATCCAACGGAGCGCTTTCTTGCATCAAAAGCTGGTTATAGGGTTCAACCACCTGCTGCAACCCAACAAACGGGTCATGCAAGCCAGTATCTTTGAGCGGAATACTCACATCTACAACCAGATGCACGGGCACGGTTTCATTCACCGGAACCGTAATATCCAGCGCAATCGGCAAACTGGTGCCCGCCGGGAGTATAATATCTGCCGGGGCATTAATGCTAAGGATGCCAGACGTAATGGCTACCTGAGCGCCGCGAATAGATGTCGGCTGCGTAAGGATTACATTGGTCGTTGTTGAAACTGGTAAATCAAATTGAACTGGAATTGTATCATCAACTATAATGGAGGTTTCAATCACGGCTTTATCCATCGCGGCAAAATTATCACTCAAACCCGTCAATAGTTGAGTTGAAACCAGGTCTTTTAGCGTACTCACCTGCTGACTCAACGCCACAAGCAAAACGATCAAAATAATATTGACAACAAAAGATGAGATACTCATCACTGTCCAAAATGCGGGCAGCAATTTCCCCTGCCAAAAGAAACGTCTGAAAATTGTTCTGGCTAAAACACGCGCAGCAGCGTGTGCGCTTACGGGGTCGCGGCTAAAGTATGTCATCGTCTTTTCTCCTGGACACGCCTAACAATATAGCACATTGGCAGGCTTTCGGCTACCTGAACAGACGAGAATTTCCGCTTGAAAGCGCCAAGCTCTTCAGAATTGTGAAATTTCGCACAATTTAAGTAATTAATTTATAACAAAATCAGTCGAAATTAATATGTATAATAAGTTTACGCACCACAACAAGATATATAAATGATCTACACGATAAACAAAGCAAAACAGGAGGCTTCACGATGCACTCACCGCAATATGCTGTGGCCGTAGTTGGCGCTGGACCCGCGGGGTTATATGCTGCTCAAAAATTAGCTTCGGCAGGTGCACAAGTAGTTATTTTTAATCGAGATATCAAACCCGGCGGACTGGCTGAATACGGTATTTATTACAACAAATATCGCATGAAACGTGGCCTGCGAAAACAATTTGCCAACATCCTGCAAAATGAGCAAATCAGTTATTTTGGCAATATCCGCGTCGGCGAAGATGGCGATCTCAGCCTCGATGATCTGCGTGCGCTCGGATTTCAGGCCATATTGGTCACAGTGGGCGCACAAGGCACAAAATGGCTCGGGCTGCCCGGCGAAGATTTGCAAGGGGTCTACCATGCCAAAGACCTGGTGTACCATTACAACAAACTACCACCCTACAGTATGCAAGAGTTCAAGATTGGCAAACGCGTTGCGCTGATCGGGGTGGGTAATGTGATGATGGATATCGCCCACTGGGTGGTTCGCGACAAGCATGTTGATGAGGTGATCGCCGTAGCGCGGCGCGGGCCTGCAGAGGTAAAATTCACCAAAAAAGAGATGCAGAATATCGGCCATAATCTGGACCTTGCCGCGCTGGACGATGAGTTGGCGCGTGTAAACGAACGGATGCTTGCCGTCGGGCAGAATCCCGCTGAAGCGCAAGCGTTCATCCTCTCAGGGCTGAAAAAAGCCCTCGAGCCGGTCTCCGAAACGCGTTTCCGTTTTGAGTTCCTCTCATCCCCGGCGCAGATTATTGGCGATGAGTACGGCCAGGTAACCGGGCTAGAAATTGACGATACCGCGCTGGCGCTCCGCGATGGCAAGACCAAAGCGCAAATCGTGGGCACCTGCCGCGTGCTCGATGTAGATACCGTAGTATTCTGCATTGGCGACAAAGTAGATGAAAGCTTTGGGTTGCCTATCCAATGGAATTCTTTTGTCAAAAACAACCATCCGCGTTTCCCCGTAGATGAGCTCTCTTTTGAGGTGTATGATCCCGAAAATGAGCAGCCTATCGAAGGGGTGTTTGTGGCTGGATGGTCGCGCGAGGCCAGCAGCGGGTTGGTGGGATACGCCCGCAAAGATGGCGAAATGGGGGCTGAGGCCGTTTGGCAGTATTTGCAAACCCTCGCGCCTGGCGGGGATGTGTTGGGCAGCGTTGAACAAAAACTCGCCATGCTACCTCACGCAGTAGTAAATAAAGCCCAAATCGAGCAACTGACCGCCATCGAACAAGCCCGTATCGAAACCGAAAATCTGGAAGATTTTAAATTTGACAATAACGCTGAAATGCTGGCTATACTGGCGGCTGAAGCTCTCGCCGCCTGAACTGGAAAGAAATAACTGCGAAAGCACGGGGTATAGGGCTTGCTCCGCAAGCCCTATACCCCCGAATACGGGCAACTACCAAGGTGATTCCCGGTTCTTCGCATTAACCCCGTACAAATTTCCCATTTTAACGTCTCGCGCTTGTGGCTGTTTACCAGCAAAACCTTGATATAATCAGCCACTATGAATAAACAGCGACTTTTCATTGCCCTGGTTGTGATCCCGGGGTTTATTGTTTTGGCGGCTTTATTGTATAACTATCCGCCGATTAATGAGCGTTTGGCCTGGCGCATCGATTCATGGAAGGCACAGGTCAAATATGCCCTCAATCCGCCCGAGGAGGCTTTGTTTATCCCGGAGGGAGGCGGGGATACAGGATTACCCCCCTCGGCAACGCCCAGCCCCACTTTGGTTCCGGCCAGCCCGACCCCCAGCCCGGTTGGCCCCACCGAGACGCCTTTGCCCTCGCTCACGCCAACGACCACATCTACCCCGATCCCCGAATCCGTTGTTCTGGATGGCATTATCCACCAGGTTCAAAGCTGGAATAACTGCGGCCCGGCCAATCTCTCGATGGCGCTTTCGTATTGGAAGTGGAACGGCGACCAGCGCGATACAGCGGCCTATCTGAAGCCGAATTCGCGCGACAAAAATGTCAGCCCCTACGAGATGGTTGCCTATGTCAACGAAGAAACCGAGTTCAATGCCCTGTGGCGCGTGGGCGGCGATGTAGAAATGCTGACACGCCTGATTGCGGCGGGTTTTCCCGTGTTGATCGAGAAAGGCTTCGAAGGCACCGGTTTTGAGGGCTGGATGGGGCATTACGAAGTTATCAACGGGTACAACGATACCGAGCAGTATTTTGTTTTGCAAGATTCGTTTATCAGTAAGAACCTGCGTTTTTCGTATGAAGATGTGCTGCGACGTTGGCAGCATTTCAATTATGTCTATCTTGTTATATATTATCCGGCGCGTGAAGCCGAGGTGATGGAATTACTCGGCCAACATGCGGATACAACCTACAATTATCAGGCTGCGGCCGCCAAAGCCTCCGATGAGATTTTTACGCTGGAAGGCCGCGCCAGGGCGTTTGCCTGGTATAACTACGGCACCAATCTGGTCTATCTCGATGATTATACCGGGGCAGCTCAAGCCTATGATGAGTATTTTGCGCTCACCAAAACGCTCAATCCGGAAGAAGTTAACGTACCCTGGCGCAATCTGTGGTATCAAACCGGGCCGTATTGGGCATATTTTTATACGCAGCGCTATTATGATGTGCTCACCCTGGCAACCACAACGATAGACACGGCCAGCGAACCGGCCATTGAAGAAAGCTGGTATTGGCGCGCCTTGGCGCGCGAAGCCCTGGGCGATATTGATGGCGCCATCGCCGATTTGCAGGAAGCCGTCAAGCTCAACGAGAATTTTGGTGTGGGCTGGTATCAGTTGGAACGCATTCAGGGCGGGGGATAGATGAAACTGCTCCATTTTGCCGACGCGCATATTGATATGGCGACCTACGGGCGCCGCGACCCTGAAAGCGGGCTGCCTCTGCGAGTGATGGATTTTCTACGCTCGTTGGATGAGATCGTGGACGCGGCGATTGCCGAAAACGTTGATCTGGTGATTTTCGCCGGAGATGCCTATAAAGACCGCGCTCCGGCTCCTACGTATCAGCGCGAGTGGGGCAAACGCATTGTGCGCCTTTCGCAGGCCAAAATCCCAACCCTGTTACTGGTTGGCAACCACGATCTTTCACCCGCTCTGGGGCGCGCCCACGCCCTGAGCGAGTTTGCTACCCTGAAAGTGCCGCATGTGCATGTGCTCGACAAACCCTGTTTTCTTACCCCGGACGATTTGGAAGGTCTGCCTGTGCAGGTTTTAGCTTTGCCCTGGATTTCGCGCTCGGGCATGATGGCTCATTTGGATATGCGCGGCCAGACTCCAGCAGAAATCTACGCAGCGTTGGAGGAGCGTCTCGGCGATCAAGTGAAATACTGGCTCGATGAGCAGGTTGACCCTCAATTGCCTACTATTTTGACGGCGCACGCCTCGGTGCAGGGGGCTAAATATGGCGGCGAACGCACGGTGATGCTGGGCAGCGATCTGGTGCTGCCAGGCTCGTTGGTGCGCGACCCGCGCCTGGACTACGTGGCGCTGGGGCATATCCACAAACCGCAGAATATCAACGAAGGCCAGCATCCTCCGGTGATTTATCCCGGTTCGATTGAGCGCGTCGATTTTGGTGAGGCTGGCGATGATAAATTCTATATTATCGCCAATGTAGAGAAAAACACCACCGAGGTTGAATGGCGGCAACTGAAAAGCATTCGTCCCTTTGTGGATTGCGCCATCAGCCTGGAAACCCCCGAGAATATCAACGAGCAGCTACGCGCCGCGCTGCCGCCCGCTGAGCAGCTCGATGGGGCGATTGTGCGCCTGGTGATGACCTACCCCCGTGAGTGGGAGGCCATGATCGACGAAGCTACATTACGCGAATACACTGCTGGAGCCTTTGAGTTTCATCTGATCAAGCGCCCACAGCAAGAAAATCGTGTGCGCCTGCCCGACGACCAAAATTTTGGCGCATTGACTGCGCTGGAATTGCTCGAAATCTACTGGCAAGCGCGTCATACCGAGGATAGCGATACCCAGGAACTTCAAACCCTGGCCGCAGAAATACTGCAAGGGGATGAATTAGCCAAAACAGAATGAGCCGCAGAAAGTTATCGGCAGATCATTCTGTTTTAGGCCATTAGGGCAAAAGTGGTACAGGTCATTCCGAGCGCAGCGAGGAATCCCTACGGCGCGGTGTTCTGGTGTACCTGCATAGGTGATTTCAAATGTTTGCATCAGGGATTCCTCACATTCGTTCGGAATGACATTATGCGATGTGTGACTTTTGCCCTAACGCGTTTTTAGGATAAGGGATGGGGGTACTACTGCGCCATATACACCGTGCGCACCGGGAAGGGAATTTCAATACCCTTGGCGGCGAAAGCAGCGTTGATATTCACAATCCCCGCGTCGATGGTTTTTAAATAATCGGCATGTTTCAAATCAATCCAGAAATACGCTGTGAGATCAATCGAAGAATCGCCGAAATTATTGAAAATCACCATCGGGGCCGGATCGGGCAGCACGCCCTGGATGTTAGCAATTGCCTCGAGGGTTGCACCCCTCACCCGGTCGAGATCGCTGCCGTAGGCCACGCCCACGCTAATATCCACCCGACGTTTGGGGAAGCGCGAGTAATTCTTAATCGGGCTGGTAAATACATCCCCATTTGGGATGAGTACATTTTGCCCGTCAAAGGTGTAAATCTCCGTGGCGCGTAAATCCACATCGGCTACTGAGCCAATAAAATCGCCCACTTGAATAATATCGCCAATATTAAAAGGCTGCTGGATCAACAATAAGATGCCCGAAATAAAATTCTTGCTGACATCCTGCAAAGCAAATCCGATCGTAAAGCCAAGAATGCCCAAACCTGCCAAAAAGGCCGAAAGATCAAAGCCAATCTGTTCCAGCGCAATCACAGTGCCGATAATGATCACCGCCCAGCGCGCGATCTTCACAATCAGCAAGCTCAATTCGCGTTCGGTATTGCGGCGTTCAAATGCGCGCGCAATAATTTTTGTGAGCAAGCCCGCCAGATATAAACTGACGATAAAAATAACCAATGCGGCCACTAAATTGGGCAGCATTTCCAAAAAATTGACCAACATATTTTGAAGCGTCAACGAAATTGAGTCCATACACACCTCCAGAGTAAACGCTCGCAATCATACCGCACTCGCCAAAAATTGCAAGCGGGGGGCTTTCACGTTACAATCGCGCCATGCCTGCTGTCTCTGTGATCTTGCCCTGCTATAACGCTGAAAAAACGCTCGAAGAAACGCTGGATTCCCTGTCCCGGCAGACATTAGCCGATTTTGAAGTTATCGCCGTGGATGATGGCTCGGAGGATGCAACCGGGCGGATGCTCAAGACCCGGGCCGGGGTGGATCGGCGTTTTCGAGTGTGGACTCAGCCCCACGCGGGGGTGATCGCTGCGGCCAACGCGGCAATAGCAGCCTGCCGCGCGCCCTATATTGCCCGCATCGACGCCGACGACCTCGCACACCCTCAACGGCTCGAAAAACAGGCCGCGTATCTCGAACAGCATCCCGACGTTGCCGTAGTCAGCAGCCTGGTGCGTGGCTTTCCGACCGAAGATGTACGCGAAGGTTTTCGCATTTATATCGAGTGGCTTAACGCCCTGGTCAGCGATGCCGACATTCGGCGGGAAATATTCGTCGAAAGCCCACTGCCTAATCCCAGTGTGATGTTGCGCGCCGACTGGCTGCGGCAGATGGGCGGTTATCACGAGCGCGGCTGGCCTGAAGATTACGACCTGTATCTGCGCCTGTATCTGGCCGGGGCGCGTTTTGCTAAAATCCCTGAGATATTATTGGATTGGCGCGAGCACCCCCAGCGCATTACCCGCACCGACAGCCGTTACTCGCTTGAAAATTTTCTGCGCGCCAAAGCTCATTACCTGATGCGCGGGCCGCTGATAGGGCGCGACGCGGTCATCATCTGGGGGGCAGGCATGATGGGCCGCCGCCTGAGCAAGCATCTGATGCGCACTGAAGGCGCTCCTGTTGAAGTCTTTGTGGATATTGACCCCAGAAAAATTGGCAATACGCGCCGCGGCAAACCGATTGTTGCGGCAGATGATTTGTTGGCCTGGTGGAGGCGCTATCAGAACCCGGTGGTTTTAGCCGCGGTCGGCGCTCGCCATGCCCGCAGCATCGTGCGAGAACGCCTGACCAATTTTGGCCTGCGCGAGGCTGTCGATTGGTGGGCGGTAGCCTGATAGAAAGGTATTCAGATGAGTATGTATATTGCAAAAATTAACACAGCCCCTCGCTATCAGCGCGATGGCATTACATCATATCTATTGGTTTCAAAGCTAACCGGTGAGGCCGAGCAGTTGGCGGTCACGTTGGTGGAAATGAAGCCAGGCGGTGTGCAGCGTATGCACTCGCATGAGCCGGAGCAAATCTATCATATTGTTGAGGGCAGCGGCTTGATGACGGTGGATGGCGAGCAGCGTCAGGTATATGCAGGCGATACGATCTTCTTTTCGTCATTTGCCGAGCACGGCCTTGAGAATACCGGAGCTATACCACTCCGATATCTGAGCGCTGCGTCACCATCGTTTACGAAAGAGCAGTGCAAAGAGTGGTGGCCGCTGCCGAGTTTGGATGCAGGCAGTCCCGCGCCGCAAATGGCGCAAGTGCATCCGGGGCTTACGCGTGTAGAAACTTTCGGTGTCGAAGAGCAGCATACGGCCTATCATATTGGCAGCGGCGACGAACGCGTTCTGGGCACCCCCTGGATGATTTCATTTATGGAGCGCGTTTCCAACCGGCTGATAGCCGAGCATCTCCCCGCGGGCTGGATGAGTGTCGGCACGCATGTCGATGTGAAGCATCTGGCCCCCACGCCGATTGGCGCTCAGATCCGTGTGGAAGTTGAGATTCTCGAAGTTGTTAAAACACGGGTGCAACTGGCTGTATCTGCCTGGGATGCGGAAGAGCAGATCGGGGCAGGTTTCCATACACGGGCGGTTGTCGAACGCGGCGGCTTTGTGCAACGCGCTCAATTAAAAAGTAGGCAATAAAATAAAACCGCGAGTAGAAACCCGCCGTTTTATTTTATTCATCTGGTTCGGGGAATTCAATCACTTCGAGCGTTGGCACACCTTCGGGCCAGGGAGCTTCGGCAGGAGCGGGTAAATCGGGCGGGGCTTCTTCATAGCCTTCAATAGGGGGTGTGGGGAAAGGGTTTTCGATGGTTGGGGTTGCCAGCGCTGCAATCGGCGGCGCGGAATGGATCAAGATTTCTGGCACAGTGCGCTGGTGGCGGATGATGAGATAACCCTCTGCAAATACCGCGATGAATAATACAATGATCAGGCTGCGTAGTACCCAGGGCGAGCGTTTGGTTTTTATTTCTTTGGCACCCCAACGTTTGCCGACTACCGAGGGGGCATCTTCGGCTTCTTCCAGCGCATTAGCGCGCATTTGTTCAATCAGTTCTTGGGTGTCTTGGATGTTCTTTTCTTCAGTCATGTTTATACTCTCACCGATTTATGCGCAGCGTGATCGCCGTTGTAGGCGGTACACTGATATAACCAGACCATTCGTAGCGGAAATGGTAGTTGTAGTTGCGGTAATTGTAGTTGTAGCCCAAAATACGATAAGTATCAGGGTTTAGTTTAAGTACAACATTACCGTTGCCATCTGTGATGCCGTATTGGCCGGAATAGTAATAATAGGTTGTGTTTCCGCTTTTTACAATCCGATAGGCATATACATAAACGCCGGGGAAGGGGTCTTTACGTTGATCGACTACCTTAACCGTGAGCTGTCCTGCCCCTACGGTGATCGTCGCAGTGGTTGTTTGGGGTACGTTGATGGTATCCGACCAGTAGGTTGTATGCTGGTAGTCCACACGGAATTTATAGCTGCCATCGTTTAGCTCGAGGGTGGCGCGGCCTTCCTTGTTGGTTGAAGCGCGTTTGCCCGCGTAGCTATCATCGGCGTAATAAGTGTATACCTTCAAGTTGGCGAGTCCCGTTCCGTTGCTGGTGACCACTTTCACAGTGACCTGCGTCCCGCCCACCTGTATGGTGGTTGAATCCACATCGGGGCTGGTCACTGCGT
The DNA here is from genome assembly GCA_018648225.1 of Chloroflexota bacterium. NCBI lineage: Bacteria > Bacillati > Chloroflexota > Chloroflexota bacterium. The sequence goes on along the minus strand of JABGRQ010000081.1, from coordinate 24,424 downwards.
CTGACCAGTATTCCTGCCCATCGTAATCCGCCCGGAATTTATAACTTCCATCGGGTAAATCCACAATCGCTATTCCGTTCTTATCGGTGCGACCAGAAATCCCTGAATAGTCTCCTGTCGTATTGAAGGCGTATACTGGCACCTTACTGACGGCCTGCCCCTGGCGGTTGGTGACGCGTACTGTGAAGGGCGCTTCGGGGATGCGGATATTTACCGAAGTGGTGCTGGTAGTGATGATCGTTTCTGACCAATAGGGCTGGCCTTTATAATCGGCGCGGAATTTGTAGCTGCCATCGGGCAGCGTGAAGGTTGCCATGCCGTTTTGATTAGTCGTCTGGCTGTCTCCGGCATAGGCTTCGGCGTCGGTATAGGCGTGAACGGGGATGTCGGCAAGGGTGAGGCCGCGTGCGTTCATGACATGCACATTGATTTCTCGGACAGTAATTGTAATCGTCGTGCTGGTTTGGGCTGGATACGAAATTGTCACCGACCAGAATTCTTGACCGTTATACTCGGCGCGGAATTTGTAGCGTCCGGGATTCAGACCGGAGAATGTGGCGACGCCGTCAAGATTGGATTCTGCCGAGGCCACCTGGGCGCTCTCGCTGTTGAAGGCGGATACCTTCACGCCGGAAATTGTGCTGCCCGAACTGGTGACCACGTTTACGAGCATGTCTTCGGGGATGGGTGTTGGGGTGGGAGTTGCCTCCAGCGGGGTTTCTCCCCCGCTGAGTTCTTCGCCGCGCAGTGAATCAACAACATTTTGGTAAACATTGCCCACGCTGGTTCCGGTAAGCGCCAGCCCGCCCATGACGGCCATGGAGATCAACACCAGAATGATGGCGTACTCCACCAACCCCTGCCCGCGGGAGCGGTTTGCGCAAAAATTACGGCTTATATTAGATGGATATTCTCTCGACATAGCTAGTTCCCAGGAATGATGTGCGTGAATGATAACGATTGTATCGGAATTGTTAATGAATTGAAAAGTCTTGTTATTCAAGTATAAGGGTTCAAGTAGTGAAGTCAACTAACAAATTTGTTGAGAGCGTTCTGCCGCGTTGTATAATAGGCGAGCAAAGTAAGAAAGTGATGGATAGCGTATTTATCAATAGAAGCTTAAACACGTAAACGCAAAGTCGCAGAGTTTAGATTTTATTCTCTGCGCTTTGGCTTCTTTGCGACCTTGCGTTAGTTTTTATTGATGTTAATGCTATGGTTGTTGAGTATAAAAGTAATGAATAGAGGCTCTATATGCGTATTTTTCTAACTGGCGGGGCGGGCTATATTGGCTCGGCGACTGCCGAAACTTTGCTTGCGAATGGACATTCTGTAACGGTTTATGATTCGTTGGTAACTGGTCATCGCGCTGCAATTCCGGCAGCGGCGCACTTCATTCAGGCCGATCTGGGCGATGCGGCTGCGCTGAAAACTGCCCTGAGCGCCCAGCCTTATGATGCTGTGATGCACTTTGCGGCTTTCATTGAGGCTGGCGAGAGCATGAAAAACCCCGGCAAATATTTCAAGAATAATTTAACCTACTCATTGGAGTTGATTGAAGCCGCGGTACAGGCAGGTGTGAGGCGCTTTGTACTTTCGTCTACAGCAGCGGTATATCAGTCCAGTGATGAGCCGCTTAGCGAAAATTCACCTTTGGGGCCGAACAATCTCTATGGGCATACGAAATTGATGATCGAACAAGCCCTGGAATGGTACCGGCAAATCCACGGGCTGCATTACGCGGCCTTGCGTTATTTCAATGCCGCCGGAGGCTTTGCCCACCGCGGGGAAGCGCACCAGCCCGAATCGCACCTCATCCCGCTGACGTTGCAAGTCCCCCTCGGGCAACGCGCGAAAATCTATATCTATGGCACAGATTATCCGACCCCCGATGGCACCTGCATCCGCGACTATATTCATATCCGCGATCTGGTTTCTGCGCACCTGTTGGCATTAGACGCATTGGGCGAACGCGAGCAGATGGTCTATAACCTGGGCAATGGCGCGGGATATTCTGTGCGGGAAGTGATCGAAACCGCCCGCGAAGTCACCGGGCATCCAATCCCGGTGGAAGAAACCCCGCGGCGGGCGGGCGACGCCCCGCGGCTGGTAGCCGCCTCCGAGCGGATACAGCGCGAACTGGGCTGGCAGCCTCAAACCCCCGCCCTAAAGGATATTATCGCCAGCGCCTGGGAATGGCACCAGACGCATCCGCATGGGTATATAGCATAAAAAAAAGAGCGCAATGCTGTTTTCCAGCATTGCGCTCTTTTTTATGCGTACTTTTATCGCCGCATGAAAATAGCATACACGCCCAGGATGATTCCCAGCAAAATTACAGCCGCGCCAATAATTCCTAACGTGGGGGATGGCCCTTCGCCGATTGGAGCTGGCTCTTCGGCAACCTTGACCGAGTTCTTTTGCGCGCCAAAATCAAGATAGCTTTCATCTCCGGGGTTGAGGGTGATAGCCGCGCTGAATTCAGTGGTGGGGTTATAGCCATCGGGGACACCGACAGTAATCGTATATTCGCCTTCTTCTATTTCGGTTGTGCAGAAATGATCCAAACCGCTGAGCGTATCTTCGGTGATCGAAACTGTACCGGTGGCGTTGCCGATGCTGATAGCTCCGCCTGGGATGGATATTTCCTCTTCCTGGCGGATCGCGTCCCCGTTGATATCGTCATACAAGATCACGCATAGAATACCAAAACCAATTTCGACCGTAGGCGTTGGCCCGGCGGGCATGGGTGTGGGCGTGGCTTGTGCGGCAGGGACCGCCGTGGCAGGGCCGCCAAGCCCCAGGAAAATCTCATCCCCGGGGGCGATGACGGCATCATCTGCCAGACCATTGAGCGCGCGTAGCTCATCAAGCGGAATATTGAAATTGGCTGAAATACTCCACACGGAATCGCCTGCTTGTACAGTATAAATAATCCGCCCGTCTGGGCCGGGCGTTGGCGACAAAATGGGGGTTGTTTGTCGTGGAGCCGCCGCCATTGCCGGGAGTGTTACCCCAACCAGAAGCATAATCAAAGATAAACTGAATAGAATGCGAGTTTTCATCCCCCGAATTATACAAGACTAGCGGATTGGGGATAAGGGGGAATAAGTACCGGTTTAGGGCTTTCTAAAACCGCCAACGACAGAAATATGTCATTCCGACCGTAGGGAGGAATCCCTGTGACGAAACGTGAATAGTTGTCAGCGTTTGCTCAATTTTGAGTGAAATCTCAGGGATTTTTCGCCATTGGCTCGAAATGACTCTAGGAAATGTCAACAAATTTATCTATCAAAACGAATCAATCCCGACTTTATTTAAAAACAACCCACTTGTTCAGGAAGAAATTCCAGCCGAAGGCGGCCGCAGTTGCCAGAATCAGAGCGACAATTTCCGGAACGTGCAACAAGTTCAGGCTGAGGGCCATCACCCCGGCGTTGATGCCCAGTGCGACGATATGTGTTAGTGTGAAGAGGAAAGCCGCTCGCCAGATTGGGACACGATATATTGTATCCTTAGCACGAAATGTCCAGGTACGGTTCCAGTAAAAGCTGTTAGTCATGCCAATGGCGTAGGCCAAACCTTTTGCCAGCACCGGCAGTGTCGCCAACCCAAGCGCGCGCGTCAGGGTGTAGTAGGTTGCTGCATCAATCAGCGTGTTCGAAACGCCGACGAGTGCGTATCGGAAGGCTTGGGTAAGCGTTTTTTGAATTTTGCCCTCGCCCCCGGCCCCTCTCCCGAAATCGGGAGAGGGGAGTCTAGAGCGTAGCGGTAGACGGGGTGAGGGCAAGATCATTTTAGTTTCCGCAGTCATACAACACCTCGCTCTGAGCATCCTGTCGACCAGCGGGAGCTCCAGGCCCAGTCGCTTGGGCAGGCTGACCCTGCGAAGCATCGATGCCCGGAAGTTCCACCACTGAGCAATTCTTCACCATCCACTGAGAAATTTCTTGCTTGCCCTGCGGCGTGCCCAGAATGAAGCGCAATTCACCGTTTTCGAGCATGGCTTGCAGTCCACCCAAATCCACCACGTTATCCCCGCCGCTGAAGCCGCCAAAGGTCAACACCGGGCGGCCGGTTTCCAAAATGAACGGTGCCGCGCCGCGGGCGTTGTTGGTCGCCAGCAGGTAACTATCGGGATCGGTGTTTGCCAGCGTGTAGGCCAACACTGCCTGCCCGTATTCGTTGAGCAGTTCTTCGTTGGGTGTCATCTGCGAAGCCCGCGTATGATCGGCATTGGCCACGCCCGCTGTGGGCAGGGCTACATTGGGGCTCGTATTCCACACCGTCAACGCCGACCATGTTAGCGGAGCGACAAGCAACGCCGCCAAGACCAGGCCCAAACCCACTTTGCGGATTCTCGCCAGCGGTTTCAAAATGAGCATACCCATCCCGGCCAGCCAGAGCAGGATGGTGGCGATGGCGACGCCCGCGGCATATTCTGGATACGTCCGCATGGTGAAAATCTCGAAAAGGATCGTCATCCCGGTGAGCAGGGCGGTCACGATCCAGGCCGGGGCGTGATTCTGTTCCCAATATTTTGCCAAACCCCAGAAGGTGATCCCCACCAGCGCGGCCAGCGGCGGCCCCAGCATGATCAGATAATAGCGATGGAACAGTCCCGTAGTGAAACCAAAATAGGCCATCGCCGGGAGTAGCCAGCCCGCCCACAGCACAATGCTGAAATGTTTGCCGCTCAGCGGCCACGCCCAGCCCAAAATGACCAATACCACCGGCAGGCCGAGCATCACCAGCGCCAGCAGCCAGCTTGCCTCGGTGACGAGCGGCTCCAGGAACAGGCGCAGCACGCCCGCCGCGCCGGTTTCGCTGCTGTTCATGCCGCCACCGGGTTGACGGTTGGGGGTTGAAGGCTGGGCGTTGGGAGCGTTAGGATTTTGGTTGGCGGGCGGCTGGGTGCGGCCTTCGGGCCCGCAGACCAGATCGCCCTGCGGGAATGCGGAACAGGCGCCGTCGATAGTATTGCCGTTGCGTAACTCGACAGTGCAGGCATCGCTAACGCTGAGTCCCGCACAGGCTGCCAGGGCTTCGGGAGGCGGCTGGCGGTCGTTCGCTGGATTCGCGCCGGGGGCTGGATTACCATCGGAGGGCACGCCCCCACCTGGAGCCGGGTTCGCTTGCCCTGCCCCGGGAGCAGGACCATCGGCCACACGCGGGCCATCTCCACCGCGGCCGCGGTTATTCAATCCCAAACGGCTGAGACCATTATGACCGATAATCAATTCCAGCACGGTGTTGTTGTCGCTGGAGCCGATGAAGGGACGGTTTTCAGGGTTTGTTAAATCTACGGCGGCGACCCAGGCAAAAGAGACCACCAGCAGGAGCATTGTGGCCGCGCCAAGCTGCAAGATACGTCCCCACCAGGGCTTGCGGGCACTGAAGAAGTAGAGCGCGTAGAAGGCGGGCAGCACCATATAGGCTTGCAGCATTTTGATGTTAAAGCCCAAACCGATCAGCAGCGCGCCGAAAAGCAGATAGCGTGTTTTGCCATTTTCTGCGGCCTTGAGAAATACCCAGGCTGCCAGCAGCAACACAAAGACCAGCAGACCGTCGATGGTGTTGTTGCGCTCAGTGGCAATCGTGATGGGTGTGACCGCCAAAACCAGCGCCGCGATCAGCCCGGCCCACACGCCGAAGTATTTACGCACCAGATGGTAAAGCACGCCGATGGAGAACACACCAGCCAATGCCTGTGGCAGCGCCAGGGCGAAGCCATTTACGCCAAAGAAATAGGCCGAAACCGCCTGCACCCAGAAGCCCAGCGGGGGTTTGTCCACCGTCACCGATCCGCCCGGTTCGAAAGCCGCGTAGAAGAAATTGTGCCACGATGTGAGCATCGATTTGACCGTGGCGGCGTAATACGTATTGCCAATGCTGTACGCACCCAATTGGTAGAAGCGCAAAAACGCGCCCAAAACAATGATGGCGCTAAGCCCGAGAACGGCCAGCGGGGTTTTGAGCTGGCGAATGCGAGTATTGGATTGGGGGGTTGTTGTCATGGCAATCTCCAGATAGTAGGTGAAAAAATGCCTGTCACTTGTGTAAGTAACAATAGCTTATCAAAGAGATGTTTAGAACTTGTTTAGATGGTTTTGTGATTTGGTTTAGAAACAAAACAGCCCCCAATTTTAGGTTGGGGGCTGTTTGCAGTCATCTTCTGCGAAATCTTTTTTATTCCGCTACGTACTCATCTACAAGTTCAATTGTCTCATCGATGGAACCATCGGAGCCGTAGTCGATGTCGATGAACATACTGGTGCCGGGGCCTTCCCATTCCAGGAATTTGAGAAAGGCGGTGTCGCCCGGTTCCATATAAATATCATTATTATTGAACCAGGCTTCTCCATCATCGTCGATACGGTACATCACAATTTCGTAAGTGCCGTATTCCGTGGTGTTGTCGGTATTGATGCTCAACGTGCCGTTTTCAATATCCAGTTCGACGATGAACTCAGCGCCCGATTCGATATCCAGAGCCGCCACGATGAATTCGTAATCGGCGGCGGGGGTTTCGATGCCGAAGATCATATCTGGGGCGTCGTTATATTCGGTGCTGTACGCCAGGCGTTTGCCATCCGGGGAGATTGTAATCACATCTTTCGCTCCGGGGTCCAGATAAAGGTCGGCCACAACCAGGTTATAGCCGGGGCCGATCATGGTCACATCGGAGGTGATGCCCTCTGCGGCGCGGCTGGCATCCACCGTGATGGTGAACTCAATCCCCAGCGGGATGAAGTAAACCGGCTCGTTGTTGATGTCCCAAATATCCACGCCGAATTTCATATTGTCGCCGCGGGCGCCTTCGATCTCGTTGACGAACTCACCATCCACGAAGCCAATGCGTTTGCCTTCGGCGGTGGTGATCAGCAGGTCGGCCTGGCCGTTGAGCCAAATCTGATTGAACTCTTGTGCCGGAGCAGCCAGCCCGCGCCCGCGCCCCAAACTGGCGTTTCCGTCGCCAGCGCAAAATTCACAATATTGCTGCTCAAGGCGACTGGTAATGCCCACAATTTCCAGCGTGCCCGTGCTGGCATCGCCTTCATAGAGCGATTCCGGTTCGTTGGGGTTAGTGGATGCCTGATACGACCAGGAATTGCCGTTTTTATCAATCACCAGCACACGTCCCATATCGGGCCAGTTGTTGTCGTAAACCAAAACATGGAAAATGCCGCCGCCCTGATCTTCTACGGCGTAAGGTGTAATCGCGTGCCCGCCGCTGAAATCGGCCATATAAATGCCCATGACCCATTTTTCAGCCGCGTTTGCGCCTTCGTTAAAAGTCTGAATCAGCACGTCCAGAATAGCACTGGGCGATTCGTCCAGCTTGATCGAGGATGCGGGCAATGTGGCCTGTGTTGTCCACCAATAGGCAATTTCGCGCTGCAAAGCTTCGTCGGCCAGTGAAAGATCGTGAGCGGTATCGCCGCCGAATTGTGCGGCCTCAATAATTTGGTCGTACATCAACATACTTAGCACAGCCATGCCTTCACAGTGCCCGCCGTCCATATAATTATTGATCTCGGTCATCCAGCGTTGCGCAGGCGGCGTGAGTATGCACTCTCCTCCGGATAAACTGGCGCAGACCATATCGCCAAACATGCGCTGCAGTTCAGCCGCGGTGAGATTGGCGGAGACGGAATCGTTGCCATAGTTTTCGAAGCTGAAGCCGTTATCTTCGGGACGGAAGCCGCTATCGGCGGCATCTCCGCTGGGGGTGGTGGACTCGCTCGAGGTTGATCCTCCACTACTGGCAGAATCCTGCGCCACGACTTCACCGTCATACTCTACGCTGTCGCCCACATACCATATTACGCCAACCTGACCTAATTCCACGTTCTCGGCCACTTCCACGATGGTGTAGTCCTCACAATCGGCAGCCACCAGCGTGAACGTGCCCACGAGATCATAATAATCCCAAAAATCATCACCCGGTTCGAGTTCCACCTCGGCGAAGATGTGTTCCGCAGCGACTTCACTCTCGCCCGCGGGAACGGCGCCAAAGGCGCATAGCGTTGTATCGGTTTCGTTAATAATTTCGACATAGGGATCATCGTCTTGAGCCAATGCCGGGCGTACGCTGATCGATGCCGAAACGACCAACGCCAGCAAAAACAGCAATGCAACCGCGATGATGCGCTGCCACTTATTTGGATTGAGTGTTTGCATAAAAAAGGTCTCCTGAAGGGAATGTGGATAAAGTTAGTCCATTATAAACGATGTTTAGAAAAAAGTGAATTCATCAAAAGAAGAGTGCAGGTACAAGTGTCTAGCGAAGCGCCCTACGCTGCGCTGGATGCCTCGGCTATACGCCTCGGCATGACATTTGTGCCACCTGTGCCCTTGATGATATTTGTACTATTCGGGATCGAAATTTACTCAGACTACTGCAATCGTGACACTAGCAGGCCGATCAATGCAACCAATCCCCCACAAGCCATCAGCGCCAATAATACATTGCAACCCACCCCCGCCCCCAGAATGGCAAGCGATTTACGATCAGTGGGTTCGGCGGTGCCATACTTCAGTGGAGTCATTACCATGGTGATCTCTTGCGGCCTGGGTGCGGTTTTGATGGCTTCAAGCAGCACACGCAGATCATTCACCCAAGCTTCCATATGTTTATGGTTAATCGCTTCGAGTTGAATGCGGCGCAGCATAAATTTGATACCCTCAGGTTGCACCAAAATCTGGCGTAGTTCATAAGCTCCAGTCACCCGCATTAATTGACGAATGGCTGTGCGCGGAGCACGCTCGTGAAGAATATTGCGCATCCAATTTGCATCCAGCGCGTAGAGACTTAAATTGCGAAAAATGGGGTCATTAAGGTCTACTTCTTCATACCCCGATAGATTAGCGCCAAATTTGCCGATTTCGCTCTTGAAAAGTATTGCAGCGCGCGTATTCAACGGCACAGCGATATTGATCTCCAATGTTGGGCCGCGGTGGAAATAAATATCGGCCTGTCGACCGAGTAATTTGCCCTGGTAGCGCCGTCCGTTCTGTAAATAAGGCTGGCCTTCCAGCCCCCACGCGGCAAAGACCTCATCGAGATACGCGGCGCGTTGACGAATGCTGCGCAAGCCCCAGATGATAACCCCGACGATGCCTGCCAGCATTAGCCCGATCAAAATTACGATGAAAAAAGTGAAGTTGGTATCTCGGTCGCCGCCCCACAACGCTGCAATCAGCGCCGGGATGATGAACAGGCCAAATACCAGCACCACGCTGAAAATTTGGAAAGCGATATTACGGGCGCACCCGCTGCCGTAAGTTTTGAGGAGTTGTTTTTCCATGATTTTATACTATGCCCTCACCCTGATTCTCGCTGCGCTTCGAATACGTCCCTCTCCCAATTTTGGGAGAGGGACAAACCTGAGTAAAACGAAGGTCAGGGTGAGGGCTTTCACTACGGATACTGAAAATACGATGTCATCAACGCGCTGATATCCACATTGCTGTGACGTGCCAGGGTGGTGAAAAAATCTTGGCGTGTGACAATCTGATTGCGATAGGTTTCCACATAATCTTTTACAAAGGCGAAGAAAGCCTCATCGCCGATCAAAAAGCGTAAATCTTCCAAAAATTTTGCGCCTTGTAAATAAATCGCATCGCGGTAGGTGCGATAGCCGCCGTTGTAAGTCAGATCGCTATCGATCCAGCCCGAGGGTACATAATAATTCACCCGCGCGTACCACCACCAATCTTGCGAGTTGGGATACAATTTTTCGTAAAAGAGACGCTCGCTGTAGGTGCAAAAAGCCTCATCCAGCCACGGCTCTAAAAACGGATCGTTGCCGACCAGCCCGTAAAACCACTGGTGCGCGGTTTCATGTGCCGTAATCGTCACCAGATAGGTTTCAGCGGTACCATCGAAGGTGTTGAAAAATGCGTGGCTGATAAAAATCAGGCTCTGGTATTCCATATCGTGCAAAAAATCGGCTTCGACCAGCGTCATGCTAGAGTGGGGATATTCGCCATAAAGTTCAGTATACAATTCCAGCGCGTTAATCACGGTTTCAAAAGCGGCTTTCCCGCCCACCTGATGCTGCGGAAAGATATATGCCTGAACCAGCACATCATCAACCTGTTCTTCGAGCAGCATATACGAAGCACTCACCGAAGCCACAAAATTGCGCGCATCTTCGAGATGGTAAATATGCACATCGTCATTCCCCGTATCGGGTGCGCTGGCGGCGATCATTGTCACCGAGGGGGCATTTACTACTTTCAGGGCTACATCGAAATTTGCCACCGGGTAAACCAGGTGTTCGCCATAATACCAGGTAGGGTGTACGATCCAGCCCTCCCCGGCTTTATACGCCGGAACGAAGGGATACCAATCGACCAGGTTGACCTGGCGCAGCGTATATCCAAAGGGGATCGGCCCATAATCTTCCGACTGGATAATCTGGGGCAAGAAAAGTTCAAAATCCATCGTCAGGCGGCGCGTATCATTGGGAGCCAGCGGTTCCGCCAGTGGAATAATCAGGCTGATTTCGTCGAAATAATAACCCTCAATCGGCGTTCCATCGTCCCAGGTCAGGCTGGTTAATTCGAAGGCGTTTTCATACCAGCGCGGTTGTACGACCAGCGTCAGATTCGTGATGGGTTCGTCTGACAGGTTGGGGATAGTGATGGTTTCCGATGCCTTTAGCCAACGGGCGCTAAAATCCAACTCGGCGGAGATGGCGTACTGGATTTCGGGTGGGGGCGCGGGCGTAGGGCTGGGTTCTGGCGTGGGGGTGGGTTCCGGCGTCGGGGTCTGGGTTGGCTCGAGCGTAGGACTCGCCGCGAGCGAAGCGAGTGTAGGAACCGCTGTTTCAGTTGGAACCACCTCGGGCGCGGCCCCGCAAGCCGTCAGCATCAGGGAGAGAATCATCAAGATGAGTGCGCGTTTCATGGGCAAAATCTTATCATGGAATTTGAATTTTGCCGCTTCTTAGCGCGATGGTATAATCGGAGCCAAAGTACTCTGTCGACATCTGTTTTGGAGCATCTATGAAAATTACCTGGCACGGCCATTCCTGTTTCCGATTATCAGCCCGCGGGCTGGCAACCGTTGTTACCGATCCGTATGACCATCAAGTTGTTGGCTACCAGCCGTTGAATTTGCGCGGCAATATTGTCACCGTTTCCCAGGATACGCCTGAATATAATTACGAAAATGCGGTGAAATCGAAAGAGCACGTACTCAAAGGGCCGGGAGAATACGAAATTGGCGATGTATTTATCACAGCTTTACGCACCAATGGTAAAAAGCGCCAACCCGATGAGTTGCGCAATACGTTATTTGTATTTGATTTTGAAGGGATCACGGTAGCGCATTTAGGCGCGCTGACGCGTGTCCCCAGCCAATCGCAGGTGGAGGCTTTGGGAAATGTGAAAGTGGTTTTGGTTCCGGTGGGCGGTGGGAACGCGCTCAACGCGGCAAAAGCCGCCGAAGTGATCAGTTTGCTTGAACCGGGCATTGTCATTCCCATGCAGTATCTCACGCCGGAAAGCAAACTTGAACTCGACCCGTTAGACAAATTCTTGAAAGAAATGGGCCTGGGTGATCAAATCCCCGAAGACGAACTCACGGTAACATCCTCCTCGGTTCCCGACGAAACGCAGGTTGTGGTGTTATCGTATCAAGCCTAATTGACTTACCACAAAGACATGAAAAACACCAAGGAACGCTTTGAGGTAAGAAATTTTTTGAATATTTGGTGGAGCAAACAATGGCGGTAAAGCTATTGATGACCTGGAATATCCAGACAGGTCGCGAGCAAGAATATTTTGAGTTCGTTGTGCGCGAATTTATCCCCCAAATGCAGTTGCTTGGGTTGGAAGCCTCTGATGCCTGGGTGACAGTTTTTGGGAGCCATCCTCAAATTTTGGTTACAATGAAAACCAATACGATGGATTCCATGCGTCAGGCGGTGCGTTCAAATGAGTGGGATCAACTCACCGACCGTTTGCTGGACTACGTAGAAGATTTTCAGTATAAAACCGTTGCCGCGCGCCCCGGTTTCCAAATGTAATTGACCCAACCCAACGGGGGTGTGTGGATGTAAAGCGTCCATGCACCCCCGTTGGGTTGCAGCGTTCGTTATGTCAATTCCCTTCGTCCAAAACTTACTCCACTGGTATCATCGCAATGCCCGCCAGCTACCCTGGCGCGGTAATCCCGATCCCTACGCGGTTTGGGTTTCGGAAATTATGTTGCAACAAACCCGCGTGGATACCGTCATTCCCTATTTTGAGCGCTGGCTGGAGCGCTTTCCCACGCTGCACAGTCTGGCTGCCGCCGAGCAGCAAGCTGTGCTTCAGCAGTGGGAGGGGTTGGGATATTACAGCCGCGCCCGCAACCTGCACCGCGCCGCAAAGATTGTGGTTGAGCAGCACGCCGGCAAACTTCCTGCCGATGAAAAAGCGCTGCAAAAACTCCCCGGCATTGGCCGTTATACGGCTGGAGCGATTGCTTCGATTTGTTTTGGATTGGATACTCCTGCGTTGGATGGCAATATCCGCCGCGTCATGGCGCGCCTTTTCAATGTCACCGAGTTGGCGCGTTCGACCGAGGGTGAGCATAAGCTCTGGGCTTTGCTCAGCGAATACCTGCCCCCCGGGGAGGCTGCTGATTATAACCAGGCGCTGATGGAATTAGGCGCCCTCATTTGCGCGCCGCGCGCGCCCAAGTGTGACCAATGCCCCGTAGCCGATTCTTGCCTGGCCTATGAGTTGGGCGTTCAGGAACAACGCCCGGTGAAGAAGCGCAAGCCGCCTGTGCCGCATCATACCGTCACCGCGGCGGTCATTCGGCGCAACGGACATATTCTCATCGCGCAACGTGAACACAAAGGTTTGCTGGGTGGTATGTGGGAATTTCCCGGTGGCAAGCAAGAATCCGGCGAGAGTCTTCCCGAATGTTTGCGGCGTGAAATCTGTGAAGAATTGGGTGTGGATGTTGAAGTTGGCGCTCCGCTTGGGGTGTACGATCACGCCTATTCGCATTTCAAAATCACCCTGCATGCCTTTGACTGTACCCTACTCAAAGGTGAACCCCAGCCCATTGACCACGCCAGCCTCCAATGGGTTGTCCCGTCGGCGTTTAGCGACTATCCGATGGGCAAAATTGACCGTCAAATCGCTGCCCATATTCAACATTCAACCGGTAACTGATATGCTCATTGTAGATGCCCACCAAGACCTGGCCTGGAATATGCTCACCTTCGGGCGCGATTACACCCGTTCGGCGTTAGAAACTCGCCGCCTTGAAATGCACAGCGCTGCACCGCGTCACAACGGCGATACCCTGCTCGGCTGGCACGAATATCAACAGGGGCGCGTCGCCGTGATTTTCGCCACACTATTTGCGTCTCCGGCGCGGCGCACGCTGGGTGAGTGGGATGTGCAGAGTTACCGGGACACCGCCGAAGCCCGACTGCGCTATTCGGCGCAACTGGATGCCTACCATCGCCTGGTCGATCAGCACCCTGATAAATTCCGCCTGATTCGAACGCAAACTGACTTGCGGGCGCATCTGGCCGAGTGGCAGCCCGAAACGGCCTCCCCTCCGGTTGGGCTGGTGATCTTGATGGAGGCTGCCGAGGCAGTCGGACACCCATCGGAGTTGGAAGAATGGTGGCAGCGTGGTGTGCGCCTGATTGGTCCGGCCTGGGCGGGGACGCGCTTTTGCGGTGGCACCGGCGAACCAGGCCCGCTGACAAGCGATGGATATGCCCTGCTCGAAGCAATGGCCGATTTTGGCTTCAGCCTCGATTTCAGCCACATGGACGAAAAAGCGGTGTTGCAGGCTCTGGATATTTTCCCCGGCACAATGCTTGCATCTCATGCCAATGCGTCTGCCTTGCTCGACGGCCTGGATAGTAATCGCTTCCTTTCTGACCGTGTCATCCACGGGCTGATCGAGCGTGATGCTATCATTGGTGTTGTGCCTTATAATCCCTTTTTGCTCCCCGGCTGGCAAGCCAGCGATGGACGCCATCGGGTAACATTGGGTTTTGTGGCCGCGCAAATTGATTATATTTGTCAACTGGCCGGGGATGCCGCGCATGTGGGCATTGGCAGCGATTTCGATGGCGGTTTTGGCTTACAGAGCGTACCCGAAGGCATCGATACGATTGCCGATCTTGGAAAACTGGCTGGGCTATTGGCCGAAAAAGGGTATACTGAAAGTGATATTCAGTCTGTTATGGGCCAAAACTGGCTTAATTTATTAGCGCGCAGCCTGCCCTGATAAGCTAATTTTATGTAGAGGACGATTACTTTGGATCGAAAACCCGTAAATGGCACACGCAGAACTCGCTGGGGATTGGGGCTGGTGATGATCGGTTTCTTGCTCTTTTTGCTAGGAATTGAGCCGAATATTGTCGGCGCAGATCGTAGCCCGGTAGTTGGGTTCGTGCAAATTGCTGTTTTTGAAATTGGAATTGCGATTATTTGCCTGGGGGGATTTCTTTGCCTATCTATTAATTGGGATAGACGTGAGCGCACAATTGCCGAGGATATTGGTTTGCGCCTGGTGAGTACTGGCTATGTGATTGCGATTACTTCGGGCATGGCCGATGTGTTCGGGTTTGGCTCTCAACCCTGGCCGGTGATTCCCTATTTTGGTGAAATGCAGGCCGTTGGCGTGATTTTGGGTGAAGCTGTAATTGCAATTGGCTTTTTGTTAATGGTGGTTATTCCTCAAAAAATATCAGTATCCCCTCCCCTTGAAAAACCGAAAATTCAAATCGAAATAGAATAATAGGACTTGGCAAGACGATAAAAAAATATACCGAAAATAGGGATGTGCGGGGTGCGTAAGCCCTGAATAAAAATCTGTCTGGAAATACAAATTTATGAATGCAAAAAGAGCTTGCCGGAAATTTCCGGCACGCTCTTTTAATTGCAATATGCTTGTCTATCGATTTTGTCCCCGGCGCTGACCCTGTTGCAGCATATCGAAGGTACCATCGCAAGTGCCGTCGGTGAGGCAGGTGCCGTCGCCGTAGCTGGCAGCGGGGTTATTGGTGCCGGTCGAAGCCAGCCAGTCGGCTTGTTCTTGCGTGATCGTGCCATCAAGTACGGCCTGTGTGAGTGCGTCGGCGCGTGCCTGCGCGAGCATCTCGCTAATAGCAGTATAATCGAAGCCCAGACTCAGAGCCACATCGGCAAAAGTTTCGCCAGCATCCATGTGGGCAGCCAGTTCTGTGGGATCAATCCCCAGTGCCGTCGCCATGTTGGTGTGTAAAAGCTCATCCAGCGCACCATCAAGGTTGATATTCTGCTCCAAAGGGATTCCTGTGCTGGTACCGGCGCTGCCTTGCTGTCCGTTGCCGCCACCGCCATTACCGCCTGCACCGCCACCGCTGCCACCGGGGCCGCCTTTATCCAGCTCGGCTGCGAATACTGGGGCTGCGCCCATAAAAAGCGCTGCGGCTAAGGCCAAAACTGTTACGAGAATCAAGGTCTTTTTCATGTCTACCTCCAGGTAGGGTTGTTTTTGTATAATTTTTGGGCAAATTTGCTTGTGTTTGCCCAAATGTTTGAACTTGGCTATAGTATAGAACCAACATATGATGAAATAATGAACGAGTTGTGAAGAATTTGTGAAAATAAGCGTTGGTATAATCGTAGTATGAAAATCGATACCGTACTTCCCCCGCATTTTCTTACTTCTGTGCCAAAACTGGCCGCGGCGGTCGAAGCGATGGGCTTCGATGGCCTGTGGGCAACCGAAACCCAACACGATCCCTTTCTGCCCGGCCCGCTGATTGCCGAACACACCCAAAATTTGCAATTTGGCACCGCCGTGGCGATTGGTTTTGCGCGCAATCCGGCTACGCTGGCCTACACTGCCTGGGATCTGGCGCAAGCCTCGAATGGGCGCTTTATTCTCGGCCTGGGCACGCAGGTTAAGGGGCATGTCGAGCGTCGCTTTGGGATGCCCTGGCCTGATTCGGTCGTGGGCAAGCTGCGCGAGCAAATTCTCGCCATCCGCGCTTTTTGGGATACCTGGCAGAACGGCGAACGGCTCAACTTCCGTGGCGAATACTACAAGCTGACCCTGATGTCGCCTTTTTTCAACCCTGGCCCCAATTCACACCCCGATATTCCCATCTATATCGCCGGGGTCAACACCGGTCTGGCAAAACTCGCCGGAGAAGTGGCCGACGGTTTCCATGTGCATCCGCTGCACTCGCCGCGCTATCTCTCCGAGGTTGTACTCCCCGCCATTGAAACAGGAGCCACTTCGAGTGGGCGCGTCCGCTCCGATATCGCTGTGGCCGTATCCGCTTTCATAGTCACCAACCCCCATGAGCAGGCTTTTGTCCGCCAGCAGATTTCGTTCTATGCATCCACGCCTTCGTACCGGCGTGTATTTGCACTGCATGGATGGGAAGATGTGGCCGAAGAATTGTCTGGATTAGTGGCGCGCGGCAAATGGGGGGAGATGCCTGCTTTAATCAGCGACGAGATGCTGGCTACTTTTGCGGTGGTAGCCAAATCCGAAGATGTGCCCCACGCCCTGAAGGAACGCTATACTGGCCTGGCTGATCGAATTTCGCTCTACAGTCCTTTTACCCCCGGCGAGCGCGACGATTTTTGGCGGCACTTAATCAAGGAAATGCGCTGAAATTCTTAACGCAAGGACGCAAAGAAGCAGAGGCGCAAGGAAAAACAAAAAAGAAACTTTGCAACTTTGCATCTCAGCGCCGCCTGTACCCTTCAGGGTATTGCGTTAAAACTATTCCTAATGCACAACGAAGATGACTATGCCCAACAGCGTGCCGCGATGGTGCGCGATCAGATTGAACGGCGAGGGATTACAGACACGCGCCTGCTAGAAGTGCTGCGCACACTGCCGCGGCATCTCTTCGTGCCAGCGGCGCAGCAGCAATGGGCTTATTCGGATGGCGCGCTGCGTATTGAAGCGGGGCAGACCATCTCGCAGCCCTATATCGTCGCGTTGATGACTGAAGCACTGGGTTTACAGGGACACGAACGCGTACTCGAAGTCGGCACCGGCTCGGGGTATCAGGCGGCAGTGCTGGCGCAGTTGTGCGCGCAAGTTTACAGCATTGAGCGGCACGCGGCCTTGTCGGCTGCTGCTGGGGCAATTTTTGCCGATCTGGAAATCGAGAATATTCACCTGCACGTTGGCGATGGCACACTGGGACTCCCCGACCAGGCCCCCTTTGACGCGATTATGGTCACAGCTGCGGCGCCCGAAACCCCGCCTGCCTTGCTCGATCAACTCGCCGACGGTGGGCGTATGGTGATCCCGGCGGGGAGTCGTTACCAGCAGGTATTGGAATTATGGCAGCGTAGAGGGGATAAACGAAAAAGCCACCGCATTTCTGCCGTGGCTTTTGTTCCGTTGATTGGTGAACAGGGCTGGGAAAAGTAGTTAGACCCAGCTCAGCGTAACCAGCACCATTGGGCGGCTCTTGGTTTCGTTGTAGAGGAAAGAGCGCACGGTTTGCACTACCTGATCGTGGATATTGCCGGGGCTGCTCTTCACGGTTTCGACGATGCGTTCGCTGACAGCATCCAGTAATTCGTCGGCTTCGTGTTTGTAAACAAAGCCGCGCGTTATAATTTCGGGGAGTTCGCGCAACCGTCCGCCGTGATCGAGCACCAGGCTGATCAACACCACGCCTTCACGCGCCAGGGCTTCGCGCTCGCGCACTACGCTGGGGCCAACTTCGCCCACACGGGCGCCATCGACAAAGATATAGCCGCCGGGGATGCGGTCGCCCAGATTCAATTCGCCATCTTCAAATTCGACAATCTGTCCGTTTTCCACAACTGCAATATTCTCCGGCGAGATGCCGGAATCTTGTGCCAGCACGGCATGTTGACGCAGGTGACGCAGTTCACCGTGGATGGGGATGAGATATTTGGGCTTGACCAGGTGTAGCATGAGGGTCATTTCGTCTTGTTTGGCATGGCCGGAGACATGCACAGCCGTCAGGGGTTCGTAAAGTACGTTGGCGCCGCGGCGGAAGAGCCGGTTGATGGTGCGGTAGATGACTTCTTCGTTGCCGGGGATGGGGTGCGAGGAAAGCACAACGGTATCGCCATCCTTGATGGTGAAGCGGCGATTGGTGCCCATCGAGAGCCGCCCGACCATCGAGGAGGGTTCGCCTTGAGAGCCGGTTGCCATCAGTACAACTTCTGAAGCGGGCAATTTTAGCGCTTCTTCCAGGGGGACGACGGTGTCGGAGGGTGCTTCAAGATAGCCTAGTTTAATCGCCATTTTGGAGTTGTTTTCCATGCTGTAGCCAACAAAGGCCACTTTCCGTCCGTGGCGTTCGGCGGCATCCACAACTTGCTGCATCCGCGAAATCAAGGATGCAAAGGTAGCCACAATAATGCGGCCTTCGGCTTCGGCAAATACTTTGTCGAATGCCGGATCAATTACCCGCTCGGAGGGTGTCCATCCGGGTTTGTCGGCGTTGGTGGAGTCGGCCATCAAAGCCAGGACGCCGCGGCTGGAGAATTCGGCCAGTTTGGCGAAATCGGTGGGCCAACCATCGACGGGGGTGGGGTCAAATTTATAGTCGCCGGTGTGGACGACCAACCCAGCCGGGGTGGTGATGCCCAGACCAACCGCATCGGGGATGGAGTGGCTGACATGGAAGAATTCGACCGTGAAGGGGCCGATCTCGAGGCTGTCGCCCGCATTTACAGGAATCAGATCTGCTTTCTGCAGCAACCCACCCCGAGCGAGTTTGACTTCCACCAATCCCAGGGTCAGGCGCGTGGCATAAATCGGGGCGTTAATTTCTTCCAACACATGCGTGATGGCGCCGGTATGGTCTTCATGCCCGTGTGTGATCACGATGCCGCATACTTTGTCGCGGTGTTCGACTAAATACTCAAAATCGGGGATGATGTAATCGATGCCCAGCATGTCGTTGGTGGGGAACATGATGCCGGTATCTACCACCAAAATCTGGTCGTCGTATTCGTAGACCATCATATTTTTGCCGACTTCCCCCAGGCCCCCCAGAGGAATGATACGTAATTTGTTATTCATTTTTTATCCTTTTGTTTCTCCCCTTGCCCCGCGTTTTTGCGCGCAGATTTTTTCTTTGGAAATATCAATCTCAAATATCGTTGGCCGACACGCTGTGGCGTCAATGCGCAACTGCACTCAAAAATGCCATTTACCAGTTCATGAATCCAAAACGCGATTACCCCTGTCATCCAGGCTTGAAAAGGATGAGGGGCGGCGCGAGGTCAAGGGGTTTGATTCGGTTTTCGTTTTATAACCCTCCAAAAATGGAGGGGAGGTTTCAATTTGATCGCGGCGAGTGTAATTCACACAAGTGATATTTACAAAAACGCCCGGTCGGGATGTTCCGGCCGGGGCAAGCGCTTACATCTCAAAATTATTACCGCAATATCATCAAGCGCACGGATTGTAGCACGGAGAGTTGGATTTGTCAAAGCTGCTGAATTTTTGAGAATGGGCTATAATAATGGGCACGTTGCGCTACGCATATTGTATGATTTTGAACAGGTGATAGTTATATGACCGATCAATATTTTTATCCGAATATTTGGGGACGCGGTATTCTCACCTCGGCGGAGGATATTCTGGGCGAAAAAGGACTCAATGCCTTGCTGAATCTGGTTGGGTTGGCCGAATATATTGGTAATCATCCGACTGATAATATTCAAAAGGCATTCCCTTTTGAGCACGTTGCCAAACTCCAGCAGGGGCTTTTTGATATGTATGGCGCCAAAGGCGCGCGGGTATTCGCGATTCGCGGCGGGGAAGAAACTTTTCAGTACAGTCTGGCGAAATATGATAAAGTCCAAAGGGCCGGACGCGCGGCGATGGGGTTGGGTTCCTTTGAACTGCGCACCAAGCTGGGATTGCAGTTTTTTGCCAAATTTTTTAATTCGGTCAGCGATCAGATTGTACGCATTGATGATGATGACAACTATTATTACTGGAT
>JABGRQ010000081.1:0-4342 GCA_018648225.1 Chloroflexota bacterium | reverse complement strand
CGGTCAGCGATCAGATTGTACGCATTGATGATGATGACAACTATTATTACTGGATTATCGAACGCTGCCCCATGTGTTGGGAGCGTCAGAGCACAGAGCCGGTGTGTCATTTGGGAGTCGGCGTGTTAAAAGCTGCTGCTCATTGGGCGACCGATCGCAGCTTCCGCGTCCAGGAGATCAAATGCACGGGGATGGGGGATGAAGCCTGTGTCTATGTAATGGACAAACAACCCATAGATTGAGGCCAATACAAAATCGCAAATTCAACGCCGGGAGCAAAACGCTCCCGGTTTTTGTTTAACATGACTTGCGATATGACCTCCGGCACTGGGAGATGTGACCCGAGCAACAGTACAGTATGGGCCAGATCAAAACAAGGAGTGATGTATGAAGAACACAATTTTGTCTGTACAAGATCTTTACAAATCCTACGGCGACAACCATGCCGTGCGCGGCGTTTCTTTTGAAATTGCCCGCGGCGAGGTATTCGGTCTATTGGGGCCGAATGGAGCCGGGAAAACCACCAGTATTTCTATGCTCACGGGTTTGCTGGAACCGACTTCTGGGAGTGTGCAGGTGGACAATATGCCATTTGGGAAAAATGGCTATGCTGTCAAAGCTAAATTGGGACTGGTTCCCCAAGAGTTGGCTCTATATCCTACCCTCTCAGCGCGTGATAACTTGATCTTTTTCGGGCGCATCTATGGGTTGCGCGGAAAGCAGCTCAAGATGCGCGCCGATGAAGTGTTGGCGATGGTCGGCCTGGCCGATAGAGCGGATGAAGCCATTGAAACTTACTCTGGCGGGATGAAGCGGCGCATCAATATCGCAGCCGGGCTGCTCCACGAACCGGAGATTCTCTTCCTCGATGAGCCAACCGTGGGCGTTGATCCGCAAAGCCGCAATGCCATCTTCGAGAGTGTCGAAGCCCTCAACCGGAATGGTCTGACCATTCTGTATACCACGCATTACATGGAAGAAGCTCAGCGTCTGTGCGATCGCGTTGCCATTATGGATCGCGGCGAGATTATTGCGCTGGATTCACCCAAGGCCTTGATGTCCGGTCTGGGCGGCGGCATCATCCGCCTGGGATTGCACAACGGGCATATTGATACAGTCAGCCAACGCGGGAGTGAGCACCCTGCCATAAAATCCATCACCCGTACAGATGGCATGATGATCGTCGAAACGCATCAGGCTCAGGCCGCGCTGATGGGACTGCTCGAAATCACCAATCAGCTCGATGCCCACATCACTTCATTGGAAGTGCTGGAGCCCAACCTTGAAACCGTCTTCCTGACTTTAACGGGAAAGAATCTCAGAGACTAACATTTTCTAGCCAAAGGAATTCCTTCTACGGAGGCTTTGGCTTGAACAGCTACTATAGGAGATTACCATGCTACACCAAATATTCGCCATAACCATTAAGGATCTAAAAATCCTGTTCAAAGACCGTGGAGGGATGATCGTTTTATTCGCCATGCCGGCCATGTTCATCCTCGTGATGAGTACAGCCCTGCAAAGCTCTTTTTCGGTTGGCGGCAGTGATAACCCTATTGAACTTCTTGTCGTCAATCAGGATCGCGGCGGCCTCGCTGAGAAAGCCATCACAGAGATCGGCGATCTCGATGGGATCACATTGATTTCTACCGTCGATGGCACGGCATTGAGCGTCGAAACTGCTGATCGCATGATTAGCAATGGCGATTACTCCGTGGCATTAGTCTTTCCTGCCGATTTCGAGGAGCGCATTTTAGCAGCCGCCACCGATCCCCAGGCGGGTGAAGCGACGATCACTTTCATCGCCGACCCCACGACCAGCACGCAATTCCTGGGCCCCATCCAGGGGACGGTGCAAGGTTTCATCCAACAGGCTGCGGCCTACGCCCAGGCCCCCCGTCAAATTGAGGCCGGATTCGCCTCCCTGTCCGAAGAAGTTCCCCCGGCGCAGGTGCAATTTGTCAACCAGATTGGCGAGGCTTTTGTCGATGCCATGACTGAAGCGGGCGGTCTGGAGAACGAAGGCAGCCTGGGCGTGCGCTTCGAACAGGTCGCTCCCAGTGATTTTGCCGTGACCGAATTTCCTGACTCGGTCGAGCAAAATGTGCCCGGCTACACCATCTTTGGCGTGTTCTTCATCGTGCAGGTGATTGCCACGAGCTTGCTCAGCGAAAAACAAAATGGAACCTTTCGGCGGTTGCTGGCGGCCCCGCTTTCACAGCCGGCATTACTTTTGGGCAAACTGCTGCCTTATTATCTGGTAAATCTGCTGCAAGTCGCCCTGATGTTCACCATCGGCGCGCTGGTATTCGATATGAATTTGGGGAATGCTCCGCTGGCGCTGGTACTGGTGACGCTGGCAACCGCGGCCGCCGCCACAGGCATGGGACTCTTGGTAGCTTCCTTTGGCAAGACCCCCGAGCAGATTGGCGGCCTCTCCACTCTGCTAGCGCTCACCCTGGCAGCAGTCGGCGGCATGATGGTCCCCACCTTTGTAATGCCAGAGTTCATGCAAGCAATTTCGAAGATTTCTCCTCACGCATGGGCTTTAGCCGGGTATCAGGATGTGATCGTGCGCGGTCTGGGTTTGCAGTCTGTTTTGCCCGAGGCTGGGGTGTTGATGGCTTTTGCAGTGGTGTTCTTTGGCATCGCTGTTTGGCGCTTCCGATTTGACTAGCGCAGCGATTGCGCTACAGGTGACAGTTACTTGCCAAGTGACTGTCACCTGTAGCGTTTATCCAACATTATCCCACACTATCCCACAGATTTCCCACAAATTCCTCCCCCCCATGTGACCCATGTTATGACCTTTGGGACTAGCCAGTATGACCATTGTATTCGCATCATCATGGCAGAAGTTCGCTCAGGTCGAAAACCCCTGAGATGAAAAAGGAGATTGAAATGCAAACCAATAATGAAAACCAAAAACGTGTTTTTCCCTTCGGTGGGATTTTGCTGATCCTGGCAGGCTTGTTCTTGCTGGTGCAGCAATTTGTTGAGATTAACCTGTCGGGTGGCGCATTCCTGGCAACCCTGGGATTATTCTTCATCCTGTGGGGCGCGACACAGCGTAAAGCGGGCTTGCTGATTCCAGGCGGAATTCTCAGCGGCCTGAGCCTGGGCGTGTTCTTGACGGAAGAAACCAATGGCTTGATTGCCTCCCATCTCGAAGGTGGTGTCGTGGTGCTGTGCCTTGCAGCGGGCTTTGCCCTCATCACCCTGCTGACGCAGCTCTTCACCGAAGAAAAAGGCTGGTGGGGTTTGATCGTCAGCGGAATTCTGGCGCTGGTCGGCGCGGGCATCATCATCGTCGAGTCGCCTGACACGGGAGCCTTGAAGGATATTGTCGAGAACGCCTTCCGCTGGCTGAATTACTTGTGGCCGTTGGTGCTGATCGGGCTGGGCATCAAGATCATTATTGATAAGCGCGACGAATCCGCGTAGAATAGAAGCAGCTTTTCCGCTGCCCCAGACCTCAGAGATTTGAAAAATCTCTGAGGTCTGGATGATGGAGAGAACCATGAGCCCCGAAAATGTCTTGACCCAGCGAGATTGGTCTGAAGAAGAGTTGCTCGAAAACGGTTTTCGCTATTATCAGCGTATCAAGCGCGTGGTGCTGGCGCGCGAACTTCCCCAAGAAGAAGCGCCTCTAAAAATGCGCTATCATTACGATGAATTGATCGCCACCGCAGGGTACATGATTTGCTTTGCGGCGGATTGGCGCAAAAAGAAAACCCTCTACGAATACTATCACTGGCCGGTGGCACCCGACCACTTTAGCTCTCTTTATGCAGATTGGGACGATCCCCGTTGGAAACCTCGGCGCGGCGAAAAGCACTTGCTCCTATTAGGATGCTGTCCCTACTATAATGCGGTGGGTGTGTGGGCGAAGGTGCTGCAGCAGCCTCAAATGATTTTGGGGACAGAGCACCGCGATCCCTTCGAAGTTCCCGCCGGGGCCTGGCTGATGCTGGCTGCCAAGGGCGCAGCTATGGGCGCACCCTATTGGAATTTCGATAAAGCCTTTCGCCAGCGTTTCATTGTCGAATAAAGGTAAAATCTACTTATGCATTCGAAAAAAATTCACATATCCGATAATACGTTTATGCTCGCGGTTGGCTATCTCACACTGATTGCGGTGGCTTTGCTGGGTTTTAATTTGCTGGAGCCAGGCGTTCCGAGGGCCATAGGCTTGGGAATGCTGATCTCGTTTGGCGTCCTCTATGCGCTTTCGCCGCATGAGGAACAGCCCTTCTGGAAAACCCATGGCTACTTTGTTGCGCAGGCAATCATTGTCAGTGTCCTCATCTCGATGCAACCCCAATGGGGAGTTTTCCCCATG
>JABGRQ010000080.1 GCA_018648225.1 Chloroflexota bacterium | reverse complement strand
TGAGTCGCCGGTAAGACTCGACTTGCCCGATATATGTTTTGACCTGCTCCATCAGCCCTTCGAAGCCATAGCGTTTCAGCGCATCTTTGAGCGTTTCTTCACCGGCAGCCAGGTCGCTCAAGGACTGCCAGACCGGATCGAAAGGTTCAGCGGGATCTGCTCCCGCCAGCCACCAGCGCGCTGCTGCCGGGCAAAAGACATAGGCCAAAGCCGCCAGAATCGGGTGGCCGCGCGGGTTCTGTGCATCTTTTAGCGCCAGGAATAAGTCAGTGTACATGGATGCCAGCCAGGAGAAACCATGCTACGAAGGGGATCACTCGCCAGGCGCCAGGTGTTCGAACGCCCGTCAAGGGTTGGCCGTTGAGTTTTCGCCACCCCATTTGTAGGATTGCCGTCATCAGGAACGAAACCAGCATCACGCTGCCTCCTATACTGGTATGATGTGGCGGCACCAGCCAGAGCATCCCCATCCAGAGTTTGGCATCTCCCCCGCCTATTCCACCCAATCGCCAGATAAGGAACAGCAATGTACACCCCAGCCATGTCTCGATCTCGCCTGGAAAGTACGCCAGTAGACCACCGAACAACAAAGTCAGGGTGACGCTGTTGGGCACATGCTGTTTATGATGATCGTAGATGGAAATTCCGGTGACAAGCACCAGGAGTAGAACTGCTTGAATGGTGTGCATAAAAGCTTGGGAGCGTAGTGGCAGGGGGGCTGGGGTTGTTAGGGCGCGGACGCTTCGCTCCCGCTCTCCCATACCCCCCATGATCCCTGGCTCCTACGGCACGCCCGGCCAGCCGATTTGGGCCTGTCCTTCGCGTACACCCCAATAGACCAGCCCGCCGCCAAAACTGTAGGAAGCTGCCCAGCGCCCAGAGATGCTGTTGTTATCATCCATGCGCCGGATTGTGACCAGACGGTCCCAATAGGCATCCGGATTGCCATCATTGTTGAAATCAGCCTTCATCGATTCCGGCACGCCGGGGACATCCTCGGGTTGGATCTCGCCGCCCATGCTGCGGCCAGCCCATTCGATCCCGACTACCACGGTGTGACCCGTGCCGCCGTCACAATCGTATCCGCCATCCCCTCCTGGCCCTGAAACACATTCCGTGATCGCGACCGCTTCTTCATACGTGAAGCGCCAGAATAACCGGTAGGGGGATTTGGCTTCTCCCACGAAAAGCGGCATATCCCCAGGAAGCTCACTCAACCCAACACTCCCTGCTAGCGGACCGCCACCAGCCGCCGGGTGTGAAGGCACCTCCCAACGGAAGATTTCGGGACTTCCGGCAGGGCCGACAGGCTCTAACAATAATTCCCCGATATGGGGCATCTTGAAAAACATCGGCCCGGCAGAATTTAACGTCAGCGTTAAAACCAGATTACGCCAATCGCCAGGCTGGGGATTGCCGGGGCTGCCCCCGCCATAGGCGACATAGGGATAGGTGCCTCGTCCAGATGATGAGGGTAAGCCACCACAACGAGCCGCACTCGGCCAGCGCACGAGCGTGGCAGGATAGGGGCGCAAATCCAGGAATGTGACAGGAAAATTCACGCTGGCCCGGATAGACCATTCGGTATTGGCGCAATTCACCCCGCCGCCGGTCATCGTGAATGTTTCACAAGGATGATCTGCTCTTGAAGAGCCGCTCTCATAGGGAACGCATACGGTCTCCGGGCCCTTCCGGATACACATCGAGTCATAGACTTCACCCGTAATGGGGTTTGTGTATGTCAGACGGTAGAACTCCGGCGGGATCAAGTATACAGCATCGGAAAACAGGCTGTGGAGTTCCCCGGTGCTTGCAGAACCATTCGTACTCTCAATGGCGCTGCTTCCCGGGCTGGTGTTGCACTCGCTACTCCCATCACCGATTACAACATCAAACCCACTACCGCCGCCCTCCGGGCTAAAGGTTTGCGCGTGAACCGGCAAGTATAAGCCGATGGATACTGCCAGGCTGACGGAAAGTCTCACTATGAACAGGTAGGTCTTATGCTTCATCAATCTTCTTCTTTGAGATACGCTTTGTAATAGCTATCAAATGCCTCCACAAAATTTCCAATCTGGCCCTCATCGGTGTAGGACGGCCACGCCTCCGGCAATGGAAGCATGGTGAAACCAAAGGCCGATTCGAGCCAGGTTGCATCCCAGGGTACAAGGCCATGCGCAGCGGCAATAAACGCTCGTTCTTCCTGCGCCTTTGCCTTGAGGTCTTCGTAAGCTTCATGGCCCTCTAGGATCGAGCTGTCGGGATGGTAGCCCATATAAACCCATTGGTTTCGGGTGGGGGAATAACCAAATTGCACGAATAAGCGTTCCCAACCAAGCTCTTGGGAAAAGTGATGATCATCCAGCTCATGCACCAACCACCCTGGCCCCTGGTCGAACGAGAGCACGCAGACGACCGGAAAGGCCATGCCCCAATTCTCGATTTGATCGCCATCAACCGTCTCTGTACGGTAACAGCCATTCAGGGCATAGGTCATATTGGCCGAGATGGATGGGATTTCCCGGATATTCCAATTGCGGTATGCAGGGTGGTACGACCGCTGTCTCAACACCATCTCCAGCGGGCCGCCGGTATTGATCATCCCAGTGACCGACTTTGTTGTTCTATCGTCCAAAAAAAGAACCCAATCGGGAATTTCATCGAAACCCACCATTGCCGCCGCTTCTTGTTCGGTGTAACCCATATAGGTCAACAGATGCCAGGCCACCGTGCGTTCGAGCCCATCGTAGACACAAGCCGGCTCGATGCGTTTGAGATTGTAATCATCAAGAACATCAACTAAAGTCCATGCTTTGGGGTCTGTCGGACAAGGTTCCAGGGTAGGCGTGTTAGTAGGTGCGGGGGTAGACGTGAGTGTTGGAAGGGGCGTGTTCGTCTCGGTCGGGGCGGATGGCAATATATTCGAAAGTGGCAAGGGCGTTCCCAGAATCTCCGCCCGGGTTTTTGCCCGCTGCCATCGGGCAAAGCCGTAAGTTCCCAGGGTGAAAGCCAGGATGAGAATAGCGACGATGATGTAGCGGCGCAGGTGCCGGCGACCGCCCAAATCAGAATAGGTAAGGGTATCTTTGATCTTCATAGATGAATTATATCATCTGTATTTACTAGGTAAATACAGATTTGCTATTGATCGTCCCTCGTCACACCATGAGCCAGATAACCGATGGCATTTACGCTGATCCAACGCTGGGGAAACAGGTAGCCCATCGAACGCACCTGCACGGCTACACGGCAACCAGGCCGGCCATCGAACTGGCCACAGGTCGCACTAGAAAAGACGGAATGCTCGGGTCGCTGGGCTTGAAAATATGCCGCAGCCACCTGTCTGCCCGCCTCCGTCGCCTCGATACTGCCATCAGGAAACACCCGTATCTCTTGCGCTCCGGCGTGAGCGGCTAGATCCGCTGCAGCGACGGCTTCCATGATACGGGCATTGGTGATCATATATTCCAAAATCCCCATAGCAAACAGGGTGGTCAGCGGCACAAGTAGGGCAAAGAGCGTAATAGCCTGGCCACGTTCGGATTTCTTTTTCATCAGCGCCATTTTGCCTTCCAGGTTTCCGAACGGGACAGGTACCATTCTTCGGACCAGCCTCCTGGATCGATAAACCCTAAACCCCGGAACATCACCGGCACTTGATAGCTTACCGAACACCCGCCAACACCGCCGGGTGAACCCGGTGTGACCACCAGTTTGTAGTTCGCGCCCAGCGTGGCGCTCCAATCCGCATTGAGGGTTTTCTCCACGGCCAGGATCGCGTTCCGGGCTGCCAGGCTGGGGTTGGGCGACTGAGAAATGAACTGGGCACAGCTATAGGCTGCGGCGGTTGCCTGTGTGCGGGCGCGATGAAGCGGTATCCAGGACAACATCCCAAAAGCCAGGATGACAGCCAGGACGGAGAATAGGGCGGTTTCCACCATGGCCTGGCCTTTCTCGTGAAGCGTCGAACGTGGAGCGTGTAGCGACGCTCTACAATTCCCTGTTCCCTTACTCACTCGAACTCTCCTTCCGGCGGGCCAGGGTAAAAACGCCAAAGACGAAAAACTGCTGTACCGCGGTGAGCCTCGACCAGGTTGATGCCGTACACCCAAGGCTTGGAATCTTCAATGGTAATCTGGGAGCGTACCATGCGGTCTGAGGTGTGTTGGGTGGTTGCGATCCTACCTTGAATATCCGGCCACAAAACCGTTTGGCGCGCCTGTTCCGTAGCCGGGGTCTTATAAGCGCCGGTGGCTACCCCGGTGATAAAGACACCCCAATCAGCAGACGCGGCTCGGAAGGCAT
>JABGRQ010000079.1 GCA_018648225.1 Chloroflexota bacterium | reverse complement strand
CCGTGCGCGTGAAGCAGGGCAAGGACATCATCAGAAAAATAGCGATGAAAAGCCTGGCGCAAGAATTTCCCCGTTGGGCCAAAATGGTCAAGAAACTCGCGCACGGAAGCCACATTGGTAATATTACATCGCCCTTTACCGCTAATAAAAATTTTTCGCCCCACCGCATTCATCTTTTCCAACACAAGAACTTCAGCGCCGCGTTGGGCGGCCTGACCTGCCGCCATTAACCCTGCTGCACCGCCACCAATAATAATAATTTTTCGTTTTGCCATCAGGCTCATACTGAAACACTTTCGTCAACCAATTTTGGGATACTATCGTTATAATTGTAACTTACGCAGCAATTTTTGGGCTTTTTTGTATGGGTCAATAGTAGCTTGAACAGCGAAACCATCGTGGTCATTCCGAGCGCAGCGAGCGTAGCGAGGAATCTCTCTGAAGCAGCTTGATTCATCACTTGCATAGGCACTTTTCAACATTCCGGTTAAGGGATTCTTCACTCCGCTGCGCTCCGTTCAGAATGACGCGTGTTCAAGCTTTTGTTGACGATTACAACTTTTGGGCTTATTTCTGCAAAAGCGCTAAGCCCTTCACACTCAACACGAACTGAAAGGAATTTGCATGAAATCGATCGTAATTACAGGCAGCACGCGCGGTATCGGGTACGGGATGGCAGAAGCGTTTCTGGCGCGCGGCTGCGGGGTGGTAATCAGTGGCCGGACGGAGGCCAGCACTCAGGAGGCAATATCACGCCTGGGAAACAGCTACCCGCCCGAAAGGATTCTTGCGCAACCCTGCCCGGTGGAGGATCCCGCCGCGGTGCAAACCCTCTGGGATGCCGCCTCCCAGCATTTCGGTCATGTCGATATCTGGATCAACAATGCCGGTATCAGCGGGCCTCAAAGCGAAGTCTGGACGTATTCTTCCGACGAGGCAGTGGGCATCGTCAACACAAATATATTGGGGACAATTTTCGGGGCACAAACCGCTGTGCGCGGCATGTTAACGCAAGGGTATGGCGCCATTTACAATCTGGCGGGCTTTGGCTCAAACGGCAGCACCCGGGTGGGCATGGCCTTATACGGAACCAGCAAAGCGGGCATTTCCTATTTCACCAAAGCGCTTGCCAAAGAGCTGCGCGATTCGCCCCTCATCATTGGCGCATTGCAGCCCGGCATGGTAATTACGGAAATGGTCATGCAGCACTATGTGGATAAACCCGACGAGCTGGCGCGTGTGCGCGGAATTTTTAATATCATTGCGGATCGCGTGGAAAATGTAACCCCCTGGCTGGTTGAGCGAATGCTGGCGAATCGGAAATCTGGCTCGGTGTTGGCCTATGCCCCAATGTGGAAACTACTCCCGCGCTTTTTGCTGGCCCCTGTGAGTCGGCGCGATGTATTTGCAAGTTGACAGGCCCCAAACAACAGGTGACAGTCACACGAAAAGCGTAACTGTCACCTGTTTGGAAAATCAGGCGGTTTCTAAATAGCGCTTGACTTCCCAATCCATAACGGTGGTGCGATATTCTTCAACTTCGCTCCATTTTGCACGCCGGAAGGCCTCATACATCTGTAGGCCCAGGGCATTCTTCAGTGTGTCATTGGTATCCAACTCGCGCAACGCGTCGGCCAGCGAATTGGGCAATTCGGTAATATTACGCGCGGCGCGCTCTTCGGGGGTCATATACCAGATATTGACGTTATTCAGCGGCTCAGGACAAGCCATCTCGTTCTCCATCCCATCCAATCCGGCAGCCAGCATGGCCGCAAAGGCCAGATACGGATTCGCAGATGGATCGGGGAAACGCAATTCGGCGCGCACGGAATTATCGCGTCCTTCCATGTGACGCGGAATGCGAATCAACGCCGAGCGATTGATTTGCGCCCAACCCACATACACGGGCGCTTCATAGCCCGGGACAAGGCGCTTATACGAGTTGATTGTCGGCGCAACAATAGCCGCCAAAGAACGGGCATGTTTTAGCTGACCGGCAATAAAGCCATAAGCCATTTTGGAAAGTTTGTATTCATCGGCGTTGTCAAAGAAAAGATTCTGGCCGTCTTTGGTGAATAAAGACTGGTGGCAGTGCATTCCCGAACCATTGACGCCAAAAATGGGCTTGGGCATAAATGAAGCCACCAACCCATGCTGCGCTGCAATGGCTTTGACCGTATATTTCAGAGTCAGCACATAATCGGCAGCCTGCAAAGCATCGGTGAAACGGAAATCAATTTCATGCTGTCCACGGGCCACTTCATGGTGGCCTGCTTCTACATCGAGGCCCATCGTTTCGAGGGCCTCCATCAATTCAGTGCGCACAACCACAGCCTCATCGCTGGCCGAGAAATCAAAATATCCACCCACATCATGCGGCACAGGATGAATATTCTCAGTGCCATTGCGTTTAAAGAGAAAGAATTCCGGTTCAGGGCCAATATTGAAGACCCAGCCGCGGTCATCAATTTCTTTGAGCATTCGCTTGAGGATACCGCGCGGATCACCGGGGAAAGGTGTGCCATCGGGGCGATAAATATCGCAAAAAATGCGCGCCCTCTTCAATTCAGCGGGCGACCAGGGCAAGATGGCATAGGTATCTGGATCTAATACCAGGCGCATATCGCTTTCCTGAACGCGGGCAAAGCCCTCCACCGATGAACCATCAAACCAAACCCCATCTTCAAGCGCATCCTTCAGGCGCGCCGGTGGAATATCCACACTTTTTACCGAACCGGTCACATCGGTAAACTGTAATGAGACAAACTTAATATGATCTTCTTTGACGCGTTTCAAAATTTCCGTCTTGGACATTATCGAACTCCTTTGAATTAAAAAAATACTGGGCATGCATGGGCACACCCAGTTTACTAATTAAATATACGCCGGATTACTGCCCTTCCACAAAAGACACCGTGCGCTAAACGTTCAACGACAGTGACCACCGAAAATACTTTGGCTCAACCATCACTGATTGGTTTTCAGAATTTTCTCTATTCGGGAAGGAAGAAAGAAGCCCGTGGTCAGGCTTCAGAGGCATCCGCTGATCAATTCGATTTTCTCCCGGGAACTCCGGGATTAGCGCTCCCTTCGCAGGGAGGAACCTCCACCTCGTCAACTCTTTATGAGTCTCAGCCGCTATTTCTCCGTGTATTCAATTGTTGGCACCAATCTTAGCAAAGGGAAGTCAATCTGTCAATCACAAATTTCAGAATCAAAATAGGGGTATGCAGGGTTGTAAAATCACTCAACATACCCCCACTCTCAATATATTCCAAAAACTACGTTAATTGAATGATGCAGTCAACCGGGCAAACATCGACACATTGGTTGGTGTCAAAGTAACCTTCGCATTCAACGCATTTCTCCGGATCGATTTCGTAGAGTACATCGCCTTCAAAAATCGCATCGGTCGGACATTCAGGCTCACAAGCGCCACAAGAAATGCATTCATCAGTGATTGTCATTGCCATAGGATAAACCTCCAAAGGTATATTTTTTAGTTTTCCCAGCTTAATAGATCAGCCCCTCTTCGTCAACGGGACAATTGTCATCTACGTGAGTTGACAATTATCGTCTATCTGCCGGGGCAAGAAGATCACAGGGAATCGCGATGGTTGTTTATCCATATTTGGGCTGCGATGCGGGCGATCAGCCACTGGATGATTTTTGAACTGAGGTATAATCGGGCGCATATTTCAAATTCGGGAGTGGTTGAGTCCCGGTGGGCTCCCCGGTCTTCAAAATCGGTGGCGGGTCGCGTTG
>JABGRQ010000078.1 GCA_018648225.1 Chloroflexota bacterium | reverse complement strand
GATGCCATCTTTGGCTCCAGGAGTCATCTCTTTTTCTCTTATCTAAACAGTATTGGGGCTAACGCTGCCAACGGTTTTTCCACGCATTCCAGGAGATGATTTGTGCTTCGATTTATAGTTCGGCGAATAGTCCGCGGGTTGATCGCCATCCTCGCGTTTCAGACCTTTTTGTTTTTTCTGATTCAGGCATTGCCGTATGATTTTACAACCTTTCTGGTATTGGAACCAGTCAGCCGCCGCCTGGCACAATCGCAGTTGGGGTTGGATTTGCCATTGTGGGAGCAATATTTCCGTTGGTTGAACGGCTTTTTTCACTTTGATCTGGGGAAATCCTTCATTGCATGGCCTACACCTGTCAGCGCGTTGCTGTTGGCGCGCGCCCCGCGTACGCTAATCCTTTTTCTGACAGCGGCAATTTTGTCTTATTTTGTTGGGATTTGGCTGGGCAAACAAATTGCCTGGCGGCGCGGCGGCTGGTTTGAATTCGGTATCACCCTCACCGGCGTTGCCAGTTATACATCCTTCGCGCCTTTTTTGGGCTTTTTGCTCATGAATATTTTCGCATATCAACTGCGCTGGCTGCCTTACCAGCGTATGATTGACCATAACTACTGGTATTACATCCCCGTCAGCCTGGATTGGGTGCTTGGCCGCATGGTGCTCACCCTGCTCATTATGGTCGGCTGCGGCTATATCCTCCGGCGCATAACAGATAGAATTTATTCAACGTCGCTGCGCGTGTTTGCCCGATTGGGGAGTTGGGTGATCTTGCTGGGTGCGGCCGCGTTGGTATGGCAAAAAATCGGCTATTTGCGTCAGGCGCTGGATGTGCTTGAGCATCTGATCTTGCCGCTCGGTGCGGTGATGATGCTCTCTTTTGGCGAAACGATGCTGCTCATGCGCACCACGATGCTCGAAAATATCGAAGATGAGTATGTGCTCACAGCGCGCGCCAAGGGCTTGCCCGATCACATCATCCGCGACCGGCATGTAGCCCGCAATGCCTTCTTGCCAGTGCTGACGCGTCTGTTGCTCAACCTGCCATTGGTGCTTACGGGCAGTTTCGCCATCGAACTGGTTTTTCAATGGCAGGCGATGGGCGAGCTTATTTTCCTGGGCATCGACTATCACGATATTCCCCTGCTAATGGGCATTCTCTCTGTGGTGGGCGTGCTGACCCTGATCGGGCATATTGTGATGGATATTCTGCACGTTTACCTTGATCCGCGTTTGCGCTATGCCGGGAGCCATATATGACTTTATTGGAAAGAACCTCATCGCAGCGCAGGCGCACTTATTTTTGGCAGGGGGTACGCGCCCGCATGAAGCCCATCCGTGCTGCCTGGGGGGAACTTCGTCGCCACCCCCTGGGGGTGATCGGCATGGCCCTGATCGTGATCTTTGCTCTGATGGTTGTTGCTCACCCCATCCTCATGAAAACCATCTGGTCGCGCGTACTCTACGATCCTTATTTGGGTTTTGACAGCCGTGTGGTACAGAATCCCTCGCCCTCGTCGGCGCGGCATCTATTGGGCACCGATGGCATGGGTCGTGATGTATTAAGCCAACTGCTCTATGGCGCGCGCATGTCTTTCAACGTCGGCATCACTGCCGCGCTCTTTGCCGTAACACTTTCAACGATCTTCGGCGGGATGGCGGGTTATTTTGGCGGCCTGGTTGATCTGATTATGATGGGTATCTCCGATGTCTTCGTGTTGCTGCCCGCGCTGGTAGTTATGCTCATCATCGGGTTGTTGGTGCGTTTAGATTGGTTCCTCATCGCCCTGATTTTCGGGATCCTCACCGGGCTGGGGAGTCAGGCTATGGTGGTGAAATCGCATACCCTGTCTATTCGCAGCAAACCCTATATCGAAGCCGCGCGCACCGCCGGGGGTGGTCATTTCCATATTTTGTGGCGACATATCCTCCCCGGGCTGCTGCCGCTGGCTCTGGTTCACGCGGTGATGACGGTTGTCGGCGCGGTGTTGACGGAATCCTTATTATCATTTTTTAGCCGCACACACGATTATATGACCTGGGGCTCAATGATCTGGCTGGGGCAGCGCACTTTTCGCTGGTTCAACGAGGCCGGGCAATGGAATGCGCTCATTCCCCCGGCGCTGTCGATTATGTTTTTTTGCAGTGCCTTCTACCTGGTAGGCCGCGCCCTGGATGACATCGTGAATCCACGCCTGCGGCAGCGATAGCGCTGTAACAGTACCATTTCGGGTCTCTGGGAATCGCCGTGGTTAATTTTCAGATATGGGGTATGGCGGTTCTTTAGGAACTACCGCCATACCCCATATCCGGTTTGGGGGAAATTGTGTTAAGATTAGTGCAATGCGCATCTTGCTTATTTCCGACATTCACGCCAACCTGACCGCGCTGCAAGCCGTTTTGAACGATGCTGGCAGCAATTACGACGCGGTATGGTTTTTGGGCGATCTGGTTGGTTATGGGCCGGATCCCAACGAATGTGTAGATGTCGTGCGTGAATTGCCGCATTTGGTGGCTTTGCTAGGGAATCATGATGCTGCCACAATGGGGCGAATCAATACCGATGCTTTCAATGTAGAAGCCCGTCAGGCCGTAAGCTGGACACAAGAAACAATTACCACCGAAAATTTGGCTTATATCGAGAATTTACCGGCCAAAGTAATTGCCGATGAAGATATTACCCTGGCGCATGGCAGCCCGCGGCAACCGGTTTGGGAATATATCCTTAATGTCCGTATTGCGGCAGAGAATTTTCAGTTCTTTGATACAGCCTATTGTTTTATCGGGCATACCCATCTGCCCAGTATTTTTCATCTCAACGAGCGAACTCGCCGGGTTGATCTTGTTGTACCACTGGAAAATACGATTTTCGATTTGACCCCGCGTTTAATTATTAATCCGGGCTCCGTAGGCCAGCCGCGCGACAGAGATCCACGTGCCGCGTATGCACTTGTTGATCTTGAACAAATGTCGGTTGAATTTCGCCGTATAGATTACGATATCGCTGCCGTGCAGGCGCGCATGAGTGAAGCCGGGTTGCCCCAAAAACACATCAACCGCCTCGAATTGGGTTGGTAGCGGGGAACTTTTTTCTCGCCTGGAACGTCTAGCTAGCGTATCTATAATAATCCGAAAGTTTTGCTTCCCGTAGGAGATATAACGATGAAAAAACAAATTCTCATCCCCCTGATTTTGCTTGCGTTTGTGCTCGCGGCTTGTGGCGCGGCCCAAAGTATGCCCGAAGCGATGGTTGCATACGAAAGCGATAGCTCTGGCGGTGGCTACGAAGAAATGGCTGCCGCTGAAATGGAAGCCCCCGCGGCTCCCGGTGAAAGCGGCAGTTTTGCCAATCAAGCCTCAACTGCTGCCATCCAGCGCATGGTTATCAAAAACGCTACACTTTCGATTGTGGTTATCGATCCCGGTATTGCTATGGACGAAATCGTTGCTATGGCTGAAGGCATGGGCGGGTTTGTGGTGAATTCAAATCTTTGGCAAAATACTCTGGGCAACGGTGTCACTGTAGATCAGGCCAGCATCACCATCCGTGTACCGGCTGAACGACTGGATGAAGCGTTGGCGCAAATCAAAGCCGGGGCGGGCGAAGTAATTTCTGAAAATATCTCTGGCGAAGATGTTACCAGCCAGTACACCGATTTGCAGTCCCGACTGCGCAATCTGGAAACCGCCGAAGCTCAATTGACCGAGATTATGGACAACGCCAACAAGACCGAAGATGTGTTGCAGGTGTATAACCGTCTGGTTGAGGTTGGGGAACAGATTGAAGTTATCAAAGGACAGATGCAGTATTACGAGCAGGCTTCTGCACTCTCATCCATCAGCATTGAAATCAGCGCGGATGCCGCCAATCAACCGATTCAGATCGGTGGTTGGCAGCCCGTGGGTGTAGCCAAAGAAGCTGTTGAAGCCCTGATTAACTTCTTGCAGGGTTTTGTCAACTTTGTTATCTGGTTGGCAATCTTTATCCTGCCGGTACTGATCGTGATTGGCGTTCCGCTCTACTTCTTGGGGCGCGGCTTGCGCAACTGGCGCCGCCGCCGTAAAGCCAGGAAACTGGCTGAAAAGACCGAATAGCTTTAGATGAAAAAGCAAAACAACCGCTGCAATTTGCAGCGGTTGTTTTGCTTTTTCGATATATAATTCAGCCCATGCGCACACTGCCCAAAGAACTCGAAGCCCTTACAGGAATTAGCCTAAGCAGCCAACAACTTAGCGCGCTCGAAATCTACGCTCAGGAGCTTATGGACTGGAACCAGCGTTACAGTCTGACTGCTATCCACGAACCTGAACTGGTGCGGGTGAAGCACTTTTTAGATTCGCTGAGTGCATTCAGTGCCTTGCGTAATACACCTGTGGTGCGCATTGTGGATGTCGGTACTGGGGCAGGTTTTCCAGGTTTGCCGCTTAAAATTTTGTGTCCGCACATTCAGTTGACGCTGATGGAATCGGTCGAGAAAAAAGTGCGCTTTTGTGAGCATATTGTCGAGCGGCTGGGGCTGGAAGGGGTTGAGATCGTGCGCGAGCGCGCCGAAATCGTTGGACAAGATGCGCGTTTTCGCGAACAATTTGATTGGGCCGTGGCGCGCGCCGTGGCCTTGATGCCCATCTTGATGGAATATCTACTCCCTTTGGTGCGTGTGGGTGGGCATGTGCTGGCGATGAAAGGCGAGAGCGGCCCGGCTGAAGTCCATTCGGCAGATAATGCTCTGGAACTATTGGGAGGGCGATTGCAACGCTTGATTCCCGTGACTTTGCCTGGGGTGGTGGAGCAGCGCTATCTAGTTGTGGTTGATAAAGTAGCCGCGACGCCAGAAAAATATCCGCGCCGAGTTGGGATTCCGGCGAAGAGACCACTATAGCAATTGATTCATTACTCCTGTTTATCTGTTTACGTTTATATAGCAAAATCGTGCGTTAAAAAAACGTATTAGTAACGAGTCGAAGTATAATATTCTGAGATTATCTCTGACTTTTCAGTCGTTGTAGTAGGGAACTGTGGCCTCGGGTAGGGACTAATGAATGCACTTGCGAAACAATCTAGTATGCTAAAGAACTTTATTGGGAGCCTCGTCCGTTCTGGTTTGCCGCCTGATGCTGATTCGCTGGATCTATACCAAATCCAGCGTTTAAATTTGGCAACTATGGCATTGGTTCTGTTTGTTCCTTTCTTTGCTTCATTTTATATTTATTTAGGCGTACACCAAATTGGGGTTGGAACCTTTTTGGTTGGCTTGCTGGCTGTTGCATGTTTCTTTTGGTTTCGCAAAACAAAGAATATATATCTGGCTGCGAATTTTATACTGCTGATATACGCGTTACTAGTTTTTTATTCTGCAATTTATCTTGGAGGGATAAATTCGGCCACCTTGTGGTGGAATACTCATTTGCCTATTTTAGCCGTGTTGTTACTGAATATTCGCTGGGGAATGTCGTGGACAATAGCCATTATTTCTGAAATCGCGCTGCTGATATTTCTAACGTATTCGAACCTGTTGCCTGCCAGCCCGCTTTCTGGCGAGGCGCTGGTGTATCACGATAATATTACGAAAATTGTAGCGATAATATTATTATTTGTTTTTGGCGTTCTTTTTATTCTGGAAAAAGCGAAAACCATTAATATTCTAGAGCGAGCAAAAACTGAAGCCGAAGCAGCGACTCAGGCCAAGGCCGATTTTTTAGCCAATATGAGTCACGAAATTCGCACACCCCTAAATGCAATTTTTGGAATGACCAGTTTGCTATTAGATACGCCGATGAATGACGAGCAACAAGATTTTGTGGAGACGATTCGCAGCGGCAGTAATACGTTGTTGACGGTAATCAATGATATTCTGGATTTTTCGAAGATTGAAGCTGGGAAATTAGAGTTGGAAAAACAACCCTTTTATGTGCGGCAGTGCGTGGAAAGCGCGCTCGATTTACTCGCATCCAAAGCCGGTGAAAAAGGCCTCGATTTAAGCTATCTCTTTCTCCCCAATATGCCGCCTGTTGTTTATGGCGATGTTACCCGTTTGCGGCAAGTACTGGTAAATCTGCTGAATAATGCTGTCAAATTCACCGAAAAGGGTGAGGTAAATATTTCGGTCCGGAGCCTTTCCCAGAAAGGCGAACAGCACGAATTACAATTTTCTGTTCGCGATACCGGAATCGGCATTCCGCCGCAAGCTATTTCTCGTCTCTTCGAATCGTTTGTGCAGGCAGATACATCTACCACGCGCAAATACGGTGGTACCGGCCTGGGTTTGGCAATCAGCCGTCAACTCGTCGAAATGATGGGAGGTAGAATCTGGGCGGAAAGTAATGTGGGCGAAGGCACTATTTTTCATTTTACAATTCTAGTCAAGGCTGATGCGGAAGCTGTGCCCATCGTTGCCGCGGGGCAAAAAACACAGTTGAATAAGCGCCGCGTCCTAATTGTGGACGATATTGAAACTAATCGCAAAATACTTAGCCTGCAAACCCAATCTTGGGGTATGGAACCGGTAGCGGTTGGTTCCGGGGCTGAAGCGCTGGCATTATTAGATGAAGACACCAATTTTGACATTGCTATTCTCGACATGCAAATGCCAGAAATGGATGGCATTACCCTGGGGCAGCGAATTCATGAAAAACTGGGCGCAAACACCTTCCCATTAGTTATGCTCACATCTATGGGGCGAAAACCTGCTCTCGGCACCGAGAATATATTTGAAGCCTTCATCACAAAACCTATTAAGCAATCCGATCTCTATAGAGTACTCTTGAATTCCTTCGGAAAGCATAGCGCACAAAAAACACTACAACAACCAAAGAAAAGTGTTCTTGATATAAAAATGGCCGAACAATATCCATTGCAAATCTTGCTGGCTGAAGATAATCTCATCAACCAGAAAGTAGCCGTTGGCATTCTGAAAAGGCTTGGATACCAGGTAGATATTGCTGGTAATGGCGTTGAGGTATTGGCAGCCTTGAAGCGTCAGCATTACGATGTGGTGTTGATGGATATTCAAATGCCCGAAATGGATGGGGTTGAAGCCACACAGATAATTCGTGCTGAAATTGTGGCTGACAAACGCCCTCACATCATTGCCATGACTGCCCATGCTTTGGAGGGCGATCGCGAAAAATATCTCAGTTTCAATATGGATGATTATGTAAGTAAGCCTATTCAGATAAAAAATCTCATTGATGCGTTAAAACGTGTCAAAATAACAAAATGACCAACGTTTAGGGCTTTTGCGCGTAGTGAAAAGATGCGAGAAAAGGGGTGTGGTGGGTGTTCTCTGCACCCGTCACATCCCTTTATTTTAATTATGAAAATAACAGATAAAACAAGGTTTTCCTTATACTGTACCCCCAAGGTGCGCGAATTCCTCGCAGGGGTCAAAGACGAACTCCCCATTTTGGTCGGCGTGATCCCCTTTGGGATGATCTATGGCATTCTGGCTCTCGGGGCAGGGCTTTCCAAAACCGATGCCCAGGCCATGTCGGCGGTGGTCTTCGCGGGCTCGGCCCAGTTTATGCTGGTTCAACTCGCCGGAGCAGGCACGCCCGTTTTGGTGATGATTCTGACGGGTTTGGTCATCAATCTGCGCCATGCGTTGTATAGTGCCTCCGTTGCGCCAAATACGCAACATCTCAGCGCCCCCTGGAAAGGGGTACTGGCTTATTTATTGACGGATGAAGCCTATGCCGTGACCATTACGCACTACAACAAAGGTGGGGATGGGCGGTTGAAACACTGGTATTTCCTGGGAGCGGGTTTGGCCCTGTGGACTTCCTGGCAGATCAGCAGTGCGGTGGGCATTTTCCTGGGGGCGCAAATTCCGCCGGGCTGGTCGCTGGATTTCACGCTGGCTCTAACCTTCATTGCTCTGGTGGTTCCCGCGTTAGAAGACCGCGCCAGTGTGCTGGCCGCCGTCGCCGCGGGGATGACCGCGGTGCTGGCCTTTAGCTTGCCCTATAAATTGGGTTTGATGATTGCCGCGTTCGTGGGGATCGCAGTGGGGCTATGGAGTGAAACACGATGAGTGATATCTGGGTGATTATGCTTGCAGTGGGGATGCTTACTTTTGCCACGCGGCTCTCGTTCATAGTGTTGCTGGAACGCTGGCAGACCCCGCCGCTGTTGAAACGCGCCCTGCGCTTTGTCCCCGTTTCGGTGCTGACTGCGATTATTGCCCCTGAGTTGGTCATGCCATCCGGAACATTGGATTTTTCTCTGGGGAACGCGCGCCTGCTCGCTGGGCTGGTTGCCATAGTAGTGGCCTGGAAGACGCGCAATATTGTCTGGACGATTGTTGCCGGAATGGGGGTACTCTTATTGCTGCTGATGAGGTAGGTGGGCGTAAAGCGTGGTTCAGCAGAATGCCGGTATAGCGTTGCGATACGGGGAGAAGTTCTTTTTCTTGCATGTCAAGTTCTGCCTTAGAAATCTATCCGACGGCCATTTTCAACTTGCCAGACAGTCGCTTTTTCTAAAAAATCAGAACCAAACAAATCAACATCGGTGGTGGTGAGCAGCGCTTGTTTGATGTCGGTCAGATGGGCGATTAAATCGGCGCGCCGTTGGGCATCGAGTTCGGCCAGCACCTCATCCAGCAGCAGTACCGGCCAGTAGCCCGTTTTGCTCTTCATCCAGTTTATTTCCGCAATTTTGAGAGAGAACAACCCCGTGCGGATTTGACCGCGCGAACCATAAACCCCCAGATCAACCCCATTGGCGAGAAATTGCACATCGTCTCGGTGTGGGCCTAAAGTAGTTTGCCCGCGGGCAATCTCGGCGCGGCGCGCGGCTTTGAGCGCAGCTTCGAAACCGTCAGCAATCTCTTCGCGCGTGAATTGACTACGGTCTATCGGCGTGTCGAAATTCAACACCATCTGATTGGCTGGTTCTTGGTGCGGATCGTAGGCCGGAAGGTAAGACAGGCGCAGCCGCTCGGCGCCGCGCGTCAACTCACTGTGGATGATGGCCGCCTGCTCCTCGATTTCAGCAATCGCCTGGATGCGCGCCCGGATGAGAAACGCCCCTGCTTGAATGATTTGTTCATCCCAAAAAGCGAGTTGTTCAGGGTCGCCGCCGCGCTCGCCGAGTGTTTTTAACAGGGCGTTGCGCTGGCTGAGGGCTTTGTTGTAGGCTGAAAGCGAAGCCGTGTAATGCGCATTGGTTTGCGAAATTGCCAAATCCAGATAGCGCCGCCGCTCGGCGGGTGTGCCATCGATAATGCTCATCATGCGGGGCAAAAATAAGACGGCATTGAAATGCCCCACCAATTCGCTAATTTTCTTTTTTGTACCATCTAACAACGCCTCGCGGCGCACGCGCACCCCATTGAACCCCTGGTTTTCCTGAATAATACGCACTTCCAGACGATGATTTTTCGGCCCGCGGCGATATTCGGCGACAATGCGCCCCACAAGCAGCTCCGCTTGTGGGGCCAGAAAATTTATCAATTCGCGGTTTTGCCCGGCCTGAAAGGATGTGAAAGTTGCCAGATAATAAATTGCTTCAAGCAGGCTGGTTTTCCCCTGAGCATTATCGCCCACAACAACCAGTGTACCTTGCGGCATGGATGTGTCCAGGCGAATATAATTTCGAAAGTTGGATAAAGAGAGATGGGTTAGATACATAAATAGCGACAGCCCCCATGGGGTTTATAAAATCCTTGGGGGCTGATTTTATTCGATTTCAGGCAATTCCTGATCCCAAACACTCAGCGCGTGGTCAGTGAATAAAACACCATTGAGATGATCGGTTTCGTGCTGGAAAATGCGCGCCAGCCAGCCTTTGGCTTCAATACGCTGAGGTTCGCCATACCGGTCGAGGCCCTCCAGTGTGGCATCAATCGGGCGCATCACT
This sequence comes from Chloroflexota bacterium, assembly GCA_018648225.1. NCBI lineage: Bacteria > Bacillati > Chloroflexota > Chloroflexota bacterium. The sequence goes on along the minus strand of JABGRQ010000078.1, from coordinate 3,243 downwards.
TCGCCCAATTTCCCAGGGATCGAGAGGCAACCTTCCACACCGGTATCCATCTCGCTCGAGGCGTAGACAATTTTGGGGTTGATAAATACATACACTTCGGGCGGGGCCTCTTCATCGTTTTCATCGCCAAATTCGGCCACGAAAATCCGCTGGGATCGATTCACCTGCGGGGCTGCCAACCCCACACCGGGCGCGTCCCGCATCGTCTCAATCATATCGTCAATCAATTTTTGCAGATTATCGTCAAATTGAGTGATTTTTTTCGCTTTTCCGCGCAGAATGGGATCGGGATTGGTAATAATATTTAGGAGTGCCATAATGATGTGTAGGTTTTCGGACTCGCTCGCGAGTTGGTTCTGTTTTAGGGGGTGGATACTGCAATTTTACCCGATCTAAAACAAATCGGGTTCATGGTCTGCAGACTGGCTTCCATCAACCTGTTTGTGGTAAATCTCGAGCCAGGTTGCCATGCGTTCGTGTTCGGCTGCGATACGCTCTTGCTCGGCTTTGGCAATACCTTCTTCCATACGCTGCGAAATATCTTGATGCACCAGCGCCGGGTTGTGAACACCTTCAAAAGTCAGCGTTTGATCGCCAACATTGATTTTAACATTGCCAACATTCAGGATCAACCCGATGGTGTTGGGAATAGCGTGTCCAACGCTCTGGATGTTTTTGATGGGCGCCGAGCGGAACGATTCTTGCCCCAGAGGGCTTTTTTCACGATCAATAATGCGATCGCGCGTGAGGCGGTAAATATCATTTTTCCAGTCGGCATATTCATACAGCCACCAAAAAAAGATACCCAGGGGCACAATACCGAGAATCAGAAAAATTTGATTGCTAAGCATAAAACGGATCATCCATATTGTGATAATGCTGCTGAAAAAAAGCAGCGTGGTAGGTAGCCAGGCGCGCACCAAAAAAACAGACCAGTGTTTATTGTAGGTAATTGTGTCACCCTCTACAGTGCGCGCTCTGAAAATCCAAAATCCTGTCCTGGCCCGATCGGTAGCTGCAGGCACATCTTCGGGAAGTTCGGGTTCGATGATTTCGGTTTCGTAACCTAAGCGTCGGCGCACAGTTTGGCGTATGGCGTTAATTTCAGCCTGTTTTGAAATGGCCTTTGTTTTGCTTAGAAAGGCGCTAATCATATTTCTCATACGCTCAGGGTTATGAACCTCGGTCAGGCGCATCTCGCTGTTGAAGGTTTTGATGACCAAATCGCCCACATGGATGGCGCGTGCCAGCACATTGCCGGTTTGCACGCCAAGCGATTGGATGGTGCGCAAGGGTACTTCTTGTCGGCTGGAACTGCGCAGTAAAATGCGCTCGCGCCAGACGACGCGCACATTGGTGACAAAGAAGTAGTCATTTTTCCACTCCAGAAATGCCCATAAGCTCCCTGCCAGCCCAGCCAATAAGATCACCCCTCCAATCACCCCGGCACTGACCCAAATAATAGGTGTTTTATTGAATAATACGCCAATTACAATGACAACCAGTAAGGCAATTGAGATAAAGAACCAGATAAAGAAAAATTCGCCAATCAGCCGGATGACATGGCGACGCTGTACTAGGTTTAGTACTTCGCCGTTGCCAAGCCAACTAATTTTTAATTGGTCACGAAATTTGTAGGTATTGGTAAATGCCAGTAAATACGCTTTGACACTTGGGTATGTCGTGATTAGCCAGTTAAAATCATCTGTGTCCAGGTAGAGCAAATCGGTATCTTCAAGGGCTTTAATCATTGCTGAACGGGGTTGGTTGTTGAGCAAACCATCTGCGCCGAAGGTATCACCGTCGTCAACGAGCGCCAGAAACACTTCCGTTCCATCTTCGTCCTGGCGGGTAATCTCCATTTTTCCGCCATAAATAATATACATCGCGTCGGGCACATCCCCTTCGTGAAAGATAATTGCCCCGGCGTTCACTTGCTGGTCTTTCAACCGCTCCACAACTTCGGCGAGTTCTTCGTCGCTGAATTCGTTAAAGATGAGAACTTGTTTTAAAAAATTGATTCGTTTTTCGTTTTCTGGCTGCATAATCTTTTATTTGTACAAACGCAGTTCTTTGAGCATATCCCTTTCTTTGGATTCTGTCGGATGCTGTATCCATTTTAACATAGGCTGTGCGCAAATACTCTGCCCTGTGGGGATAAGTCTTTGCCGTTGTAGCGGAGATTTGATGATAAAATCTCCGCTACAACTATATCATTACAGGAGCAAGACTTATGCCCATTCACTTTGGCACCGATGGCTGGCGAGCCGTCATCTCAGATACTTTTACCTTTCACAACCTGCGCCTGGTAACACAGGCCATCGCCGATGCGATTAATTCTGGCGACTGGCATACGCACAACCCTTCAGGGCGCAGTATTGATCCGCATAAGATGGTTGTGGGTTTCGATACCCGCTTTCTCTCCGATCGTTACGCAGCCGATGTGGCGCGTGTATTAGCTGCCAATGGTTACACCGTTTTTCTCTCACAGTCCGATGCGCCTACTCCGGCGATTTCTTACGCTGTGCGGCATCTGGGCGCGGCGGCGGGAGTGGTGATTACCGCTTCGCATAATGCGCCGCGTTATAACGGCATCAAGCTCAAGGCCGCGTATGGCGGCTCGGCACAGCCTGAACAATCGCGCCGGGTGGAAGTTTATCTGAACGATAACGAAGAGCGCAGCCGAGGCCCCAATATGATGGATTGGGATCAGGCGCGCAAACTGGGCCTGATTGAGCGTTTCAATCCGATCCCAGCCTATTACGATCATTTGCGTACATTGATTGATTTCAACAAAATTGCCGATCGCCCCCCGCGTGTTGTTGTCGATTCGATGCATGGATCGGGACGTGAAGTTATTCGGGGTATTCTCAAGGGTACCGGCTGTGAAGTGCATGAAATTCGCGGCGAAATGAATCCTGGTTTTGGGGGCACGCATCCCGAACCCATTGGTCGCCATTTGGGGGGGCTCGCCGGAGCGATTAGCACTGGCATCGGTGATCTGGGACTGGCTACGGATGGCGATGCCGATCGTCTTGGCGCCATGGATGGCCGCGGTAAATTTGTTGATCCGCACAAAATCATGGCGCTGGCATTGCGTTATCTGGTGGAAGAGCGCGGCTGGAGTGGCCCGGTGGTGCGCACAGTTTCAACAACGCGCATGATTGACCGCCTTGCCGAGCGTTATAATCTGCCTGTCTATGAAACCCCGGTTGGTTTCAATCATATTGCCGATTATATGCT